>JAITAE010000225.1 GCA_031284295.1 Spirochaetaceae bacterium | reverse complement strand
GGGTAAGCGGTACGATGGTTTTTGTGGTCGCGCCGGGTTTGGCGAACAACGGGGCTTTATGAATGCGTGATTTATTCGGTTTATTTTTTACGTTTTTGAAAATAGGTTTAATAGCTTTCGGCGGCGGTTATTCCATCATGCCCATTATCGAACGTGAACTCGTGAACGGCAAGGGCTGGCTCACCATGGATGAGGTGGTGGAGTTCTACACGATAGGGCAGATTAGCCCCGGTGTGATAGCCGTGAATCTTGCCTCTTTTATCGGGTATAAGCAAAAGAATATCCTGGGATCGGTATTCGCTACGATGGGTTTTATCTTTCCGGGCATCGTGCTGATAAGCCTTGCGGCCCTGCTCCTTCAAAATTTTAGTGATATTCCTGTCGTGCGGAACGCGTTTGCCGGTATCCGGCTCGTGATAGCCGCCTTAATTACCAAAACCGTGATTATGCTTGCCGCGGCCTTGATCCAAAAACAACGCGGCCTTCTACAGAATGTAATTGCGGTAGCTATTTCTGTGATATGTTTCGTACTCTCGCTTGTTTGGCACGCCAACCCTGTCATACTTGTTATCACTTCCGGGTTTGCGGGTTTCCTCTGTTTTCAGCCAAAAAAAGCAGGTAAAAACAAGTTTCAAAAATAAATTGACTCCGTCAGCCCGTTAACACTGGTCGGAGTTTGCCTAAACGAGCGTGTAGCGCTTGCTGTGCGGAGGCTCATTTGTGAGTTCCACCACGTGAGAGGAACGGGCCCGCATGTCCGGACGGGGTCTACCGTGCCCTGCTGGAACCCGTTGACGGGACTGATAGACAGGTTGATATTTTTGACGATAAGTGACAGGCTTGGGGTATGATGGTCAGGGCAAAGGCGCCGCTTCGTTTGGGACTTGCGGGCGGGGGCACGGACATAGCCGCATACTACAGCATTTACGGCGGAAATGTGCTGAACGCTACTGTCGATATGTATGCGTACTGCATCATCGAACCCAATGATGAACGGAAAATTGTTTTCAAAGCACCCGATCTTGATGTGATCGAAGAATATCTGCCGGAAGAAAAAATCACGCATCAAAATGTGTTAGCGCTACATTCGGGTGTTTACAACAGGATCGTTTCCGATTACAACAAACACAAACCGCTTTCATTCACAATGACAACTTATTCCGACGCGCCTGCCGGTTCCGGGCTCGGTTCATCCTCCACAATGGTTGTCGCCGTCATCAAGGCTTTTGTAGAATGGCTAAATCTGCCGCTGGGCGAATACGACATCGCATCTCTGGCGTATAAAATCGAACGCGAAGACTTAAAATTGTCAGGCGGCAAGCAGGATCAGTACGCCGCGACATTTGGCGGTTTTAACTTCATGGAATTCTATAACGATGAACGTGTAATCGTGAATCCACTACGCCTGAAACGCTGGATACGGAACGAGCTTGAAGCGTCCCTCGTTCTGTATTATACCGGTATATCCCGTGAGAGCAGCAACATAATAAATCAACAAATAGAAAATACAAATAAAAAAAACAAGGTAAGCATGGATAATATGCACGAATTAAAGAAACAAGCTGTATTTATGAAAGAAGCTCTGTTAAAGGGTGATATGAAAAGTTTTTCAGGCTGTTTATTGAACGGCTGGCTTGCGAAGAAAAAGATAGCCGACGCGATTACAAACCCGTTCCTTGATGAACTGTATCAATACGCGCTGGACAACGGCGCCGAATCGGCCAAAATTTCCGGAGCGGGCGGCGGCGGCTTTATGATGCTGTACTGCGACCCGCGCAGGCGCGTCCAGCTTGTACGCGCTTTAAAAAGCAGGGGTGGCGTTGTTCTTACCCCGTCATTCACAGAAATCGGCACTCAGGCCTGGACCATTTTTAACCGGTAGGACGCCTGACCGCAGCATCCACACAGTAAGCGAACAAGTCTGCATAGGGGAGGGAACTAAATATCGTTTGAAAACAACAGAAAATTCTGTAGCGAAACATAGTTGATGCCGCCATCTTCCTGTTTGAACCGCGCGTCCGCGTCAAGGAACAGGACATATTTTTTTTGTGAAGAAAACATTTTCATGTTGTTCAACAAATTAAGCGTTTCGATTTTTTGTTTCAAGATATTTTCATCGTCGTCCGTTCTGTCAACGATCTGTAAAAAGAGAAATGTATCGGCGCGTTTTGCAAAAAAATCAACAATGTTGCCGCCAAGCTTTGCTGAATAAACGGCATACCCGCGTCTTTCCAGATCGTGCAGCAAAATATTTTCAGGGATTCCACAGGCGGCCTTGTCCCGTATGCCCATCACCGCGTTCAACAGCGCATGATCGCCAATAAAATATGTTATATTGGTACGCATACGCTTGCCTGTCAAAAGGTTGCATCGGTATACTTTTTTTAATACAAAAGCATTCTCCAGGGCTTTAAGATACTGAGGTACAAGACTCAGATTCTTTTTGTAACGTTTTTTGCGCAGGTTTTCAGTTATTTTTTGTGTGGAATTTTCCTTTCCAATGTTCAAAAAAATTATATTTATTATATGTTCCAGCAATTCAACATTGCGGATATTCGCGCGCCGAATAACATCATTCAGTAAAATTGACGAATATATAGCGTTGAGGCGGGAGTTTATCGTTTCGATTTCTTCATCTCCTATGCATGATAAACCGGCATAGGTTTCGTATAAACCGCTATAAACGGCGGGAAAACCTCCAAAACGTACATAGTTGTCGAAATGATCGCATTTTGAATTTTTTATTGCCATAGCTTTGTTCAGCAAACCACAGCCCGGCCTGGCCTCCGGTGCAAAAAATTTTTTATACTCGGCGAATGATAAAGGTTTGAAGTTTATTAAAAAAATTTTTTTTTCACGGGCGGCGTCATTCCCGCCGAACGATACCGGCGCGTTTGATGTGGAAATGTAAATATCAAATTTCCGCCGCTGTAACAAAGCGCTCACCGCCTTTTCCCATCCGGAAACGGCCTGGATTTCGTCAAAGAATATGTAGTATTTGCCGCGTTTGCCGGTGTTTTTGTCGATAAAGGCTTCTATTTCACGAGCCGTCCGCGGCGCGCCAAAAACCGTGTTTTCAAAGTTCAGATGTATTATGCGGTCATCGTCAATCCCCGCCTGTCTCAATTCGGAAATGAACTGGTAAAACAGAAACGACTTACCGCTGTGTCTAATACCCGCAAGCAGTTTGACACGAAACTCGTTTCCTGTGGTTTTCATGGTATCCAAATAGGCGCTTCTATCAAGCATATCACAACTATACGGCAAAACCGCCGGGATTTCAACTCCACAGGGAAGGCCCGGCCTCCTGGCTACGCCAGGGTGTGGCCAAATTTAGTGTGTAAATTCCGCGATTCCTTTACAAGACGATCTTACGCAAGAAGTCCATTTAAGCCGCTACAAGCGCACAAACAAGCTTGAGGGGGGCTTAAACCACAGACTTCACGAATAATGGAGTTACGTTAGCCGAAGCCGGGAATCGGACCCGGGACCTGCGCATTACGAGTGCGCCGCTCTACCGACTGAGCCACCTCGGCGTTTGATTCACTATAACGATTCTGTTTCTATTGCGCAAGCGGCCCATGTCACCTTTTAAATATGCTGGTAGCGGTGTAATTGTCCGCGCAATTTGCCAGGTACTCAGCCTCTTCCTATAAAAAATCAACCGGTGAACAGGCTGTTAGCCGGCTTGTCAGCCTTCCCTTCGGATAAAAGCATCATGGTATCCATAGCGTTTGAAGCGTAGCAGCAGGGCGTTACTCTCTCCTTCATTTACCGGCCCCACAAGCAGTTTGTACTTTGGTGACTGTAAAGTTCCGGCGGTTTCCAAGGCATAGGGATATGCCCAGTTCAGATCGGTTAGTTTTTGCGCTAAAACTTCCCTGCGATCGAAAAGGCCGATTTGCAGATAGTACTTGCCGCCCGAAACGGTTTTTATCAGCAACAGGGAAGCGTTATTCATATCTGCCACATCCCCCGTGTATCTATCTCTGACGATTGGCCCGAGGTCCATTATAACTTCCGGCGGCCGGTCGGGTGCGCTTTCGATCCGGAGAATGGCATCGTATATATTCCTTAGCTGAGTCTCGCTTTCAGGCGTATACCTGGGGCTGTTGAGGGCAATGAGCGGCGGTCCAATATATGGCGGAGAATACATGGCTTCCGGCCTGTCAGAAAACCTGGGCTCACCTGTCAAGATATAGAAAAAATCATCAGGATTGGCGTATTCGGCATCTGCCTCAGCCTCATCCTTGACGTGCGCGTCCTGGAGTCGTACGAGGGCATCATGAGGGCTTGGGAGTAAGTATAAAGTATCCGCATCGTCTTTCAATACCCAGTAACCCTCGATCAGGGCCACCGTACCATGCATACCAGGCTCGGCATAAGGTATGACGGTGTCCGCACTATCCCGAAAGACCACTTCCTGTAGGCGGGATATGCTTTCAGGCGGAAACGGGATTAGATGCGCCACATCCGCACTGTCTCTTAGCATCCAGTAACCGTCAGCAAGTTCCACCGTGCCGGTCATGCCCGGTTCCGCGTAGGGGATTGATGCATCGACGGTATTTCTAAAATACGCCTCCGGCAAACCGGCTATTGTTTCAGGCTGTGCGGGTATAAGGTATGTAACATCCGCACTGTCTCGCAGTACCCAGCGACCGTCAACAAGTTGCACCGTGCCTGACATACCCGGTTCCGCGTATGCGAGTGAAGCCTCCGCCCCGAGCAGGTACTCGGTACCTGAGGCGTCCCGTAGCATCCAGTTGCCGTCAGCAAGTTCCACCGTGCCGGTCATGCCCGGTTCCGCGTAGGGGATTGATGCATCGACGGTATTTCTAAAATACGCCTCCGGCAAACCGGCTATTGTTTCAGGCTGTGCGGGTA
>JAITAE010000125.1 GCA_031284295.1 Spirochaetaceae bacterium | reverse complement strand
GGAGGACAAGGCCCAGTGAACAGGGCTCGGCAGACAGGCCGACAAAACAGGCTGCCCAGGCATACCGACAAGATAAGGCCGCCACTGACAAGGCTGTCCTCGACAAAGCCACCACCTACAGGCCGCCTTGATAAGGCCTACCAGACAGAGCCGAATAGACAAGGCAAACCCCGACAAGTCCAACCCGACAAGGCCGCTCCCGACAAGGCCGATAGGACAAGGCCAACCCCGACAAGGCAGGCGGACAGACCGCCCCGACAAGGCCGGGCGTGCAGGCCGCCTCCTACAGGCCATCAGGCAGGCCGCCCAGACAAGGCCGCCACAAACAAGGCCAACCCCGACAGGCCGCCTCAGACAAGGCCGCCACCTACAGGCCTACCCGACAGAGCCGAATAGACAAGGCCAACACCGACAAGGCCTACCAGACAGGGCCGGCAGACAAGGCCAAGCCCGACAAGGCCGCCACCAACAGATCGCTCCCAACAAGGCCGGCACCTGCAAGGCCGCACTGGAACCATCCACAGTTCCTTATCGGAATTGACCATCAATCCTTACTGGATTGCGCTCTCAATTCTTATCTGGGTGAAATATCATTGTGAGCGGGGTCTATTTCCAGTGGAGGCCAAGTATCGTAAGGTCGTCGTACTGCTCGTCCTCGTTCATGCCGGTATACTGCACGTATGTCGGATTTGCTGGGTTATCCACCGGATTGCAGTAGATACGGTATTCAAGAAAATAGTCGCGCAAAAAAGAGTTTACCTTACCGTCTACAAGGACGCGGACATCCTTTCCCTCGTCCGGTTTCTTGTACATGCGGAATACTTTTTCTATCGATACCATCGCCATTATTACATCCTCTACGATGCCCCGGCAGGCAGAGAAATCAAAGTGGTACTCGACCTCGCCCAGCGGGTTGTGGTACTTGTGCAGTGTGTATGTCCGCTTGTTCATAACGGCGTTGATTATTTCCTCCACGCGGTCCGCGCCCAGTTCTTCGCCGTTTTGACCGACAACATGGTTGCCGTGCGGCGAATCGTGGGGCAGCCCGTTATAGGTACAGACAATTTCGTTATAAGCGGCGTCGCGGAACAGGCGTTTCGCTTCCTCGATGCCGTCCGTATACAGCAGCAGCATATCGCCGTGATCCAGCGCCAAGGTCTGAATCCTGTAGGCGTTGTTTGCCTCCAGAAGCGTGTTAGGCAGTACGCCGACTGCCGGGGTCTCCGGCAGTTTAAGTGTTTTTAATTTGCCTTCGGAATAGTCGTACCAGTGTATCAGGTTGTCGCCGGCGTTGCAGAAACGGAGCAGGCCCTTTGCAGAGTCGAATATGCAGAGCGTAAAGGCGGCGAAACGGCCCTTAAAACCCAGCGTCTCTATGAAATCGTTGATCAGGTAGACCAGGGATTCTATCCGCATACCTTCTCTGGTTGGCTCCCATGTTTTGAAATAATTTCGGAACATCGTGGCAACCTGGGCCATGATGAGCGCCGCCGGTACGCCTTTCCCGGCGACATCACATTTGATTATCGCAAAATAGCGTCCGTCTATATTCTGGTAATCAAAGTAATCGCCGGAAACACCCTTCGCGCTTTCGTAGTAGCCAAAGAATTTTGTGTTATTTGTGACCTGCGAGCCATAAGTGAGTTTGTTTCCTTCTTTGTCCGTCTCCAGCGGTATGAATTTCTTTTGAATTTCCTTGCCGATTGACAGTTCCGCCGCCGCCTTTGCCGCCTTTACAAGCCCGTGCGTCATATCGTTGATTGTTTCGGCAAGGACAGCCAGTTCGTCATTCGTTTTTAACTTGATTTCCAGGCCCTCAAGTTTGGCCTTGTCCTCAGTATCGCGTATCTGTTCGACGTAGTTCACCAGCCGGCGTATCGGGCGTATGATCAGGGACGACAGGACTATAGCGCCTATGCCGCCAATCACCACCGCGATAACCGCGGTATACAGAATCGTGGTAATGATGCTTCTCTGCCCGTTCCGTATAGCGGTAAGTATCGTTTCGTTCGATACTTCCAGCCTCACGATGCCGCGCACGTATATGTCGCTCGTGCTCTGGCGAAACATGACGGGTTTGTACAATAGGTAGTTTTGGCTGCGATTCATATCCATGCTGTCGATGTTGAAGGCCGGGTATGAATTTATGCTGCCGCTCATTCCGTCAAGAATCATGGTTATGCGGTTTTCAAGGTCGCGTGTGGTAATCTGAATATCTTCCAGCCTGCGCCGGCGTTCCGCGTCGGTGGCGAGCAGCAGTTCCATACTTTCACGGTTGAACTGCGCTATGCTTTCCGTCATATCACCCACCGCCTCACGCGCTTCACCGTTCAACGCATCGTTCAGCGCGGACAGTTCAGGCGTTATATCGTCTTTGATACGTGATACGCCGAGTTCCAGCACATGGGTGTTTATCTTCAACAGTATTTCCGGGTCATTGGTCGCCCAGACATAATCGTTATTCACCGTATCACCCGAACCAAAGCCGCTTATCGTAACGTAGCTCGCTTCAGGGACGGAGGCTATCTGCGCGGGCAGATAGCCTAGTTCCAGTACGCTATTCGAGGGCATGAATACGCGCGAGCTGCGGGTAAGCGCCTCTAACAGAACGGCGGACCTGTCCCACATCCCTTCCATCAGTGTCCGGCGTTGCGTGCGACTCATCGACAGAAACAGCGGGATCGACAGCATGATGACGATTATCAGCACCAGGGCAAGTATGAACGCGGCGAATTTCAGCCTGAGTCCGAAAACATGCTTTTTAGCGAGCTGTAACTGCCGCTTTTTTTCTACTGGCATCAATTCCTCGTTCAACAACGCGAGGGCTTCCACACGTATAGCCCTGCTTTCAAGCATTATAACACCGATGCCGCGTGTTGCAAGCAGTACCAGAAAGGCGCAAAACAGTATCAGCAGAATCATGGACGCGGCGGGAATGTCGAAAACTATATCCTTACTGATCCGTACAGCCCATGGATTTTTAAAAATATTCGTAAAATCGCCGAATTTTACGGTAAATGTCTTTGCTATGTTGATGGCGCCGGGAGAAACGGCTTCACCGCGCAGCGGGTGCCTGACCACGATGCGGTACGCGCCTTCGGGCAGCATCTGGACATCAGTAACGTTTATCTCCCTGTCTCCCCGCACGGCATAATCGCCCCGCTCCAGGCTGAGTTCGCGCACGGTTTGCCCGTTCCTGCGGAAGAATATTTTGTCTACCGCGCCGCTCTCCAAAAATCCCCGTCCTATTATCGCCATGGACAGATCGCCTTGTACATCCTGGCTGTAATCAAGCAGCGTTATGAATGTATGCGGTATATACTTGTTTGTTTTAAAAACTATGGACGAAGCCGGCCCCACATTCCCTACATCGTCGAGCGGCATAACGGAAAAGCGCCACCAGCCGTCATCCTCGTTTGTAAACGAGGCGTAATTATCAAGTCCCCGGTTCCGCAGTGCCCGTGAAGGCTCCCTGCCCGCCATCGCGACACGTTGCATAACGGCATCTTCCCGCGCGGCGGGCGGGGCGATGTAATCAAGATTCCACGCGTAACCGGCAATATCGTAAGCGGGCGGTTCGCTCCAGCGTATGGTAAAGGTGTTGGATGTAAGGAAGCCGTTCCTGTCCAGGGCTGGCGGGACAATCGCGGCGGCGGGCGGCGGCGTGGTATCGCGGACAAATGTGATTCTCGTGGGCTCCGACCAGTTGTCCGCGTTATCCTGAACCGTAAGCGCGAAGTACCAAGTTCCGTCCTCTGTGGCTAGTTCCTCGGTTGAAGTGTCCCACGCGGGCGCCCTGATGATACTGGACGGGACAGCTTCCGGGTCGCGGCTCCATACCCAGGAATAACCCTTGATGCCGGACGAATCGTACGGTACCTTCCAGCTTATCCGCGCCTTCTCGCTTGATACACGCACTCCCGAAGTAAAATTATCGGGGCTGAGCTGCGCGGCGGCCACGCTTTCATCGGACGACAAGATATAGATTCTGTTCGCGCCGTTGGTAGTTTCCTGCCAAAAGACATAAAAAGTATCGTTTGCCAGCGCGGGACGCACGAAAATTACACTCTGCGAGAAGCGTGAAAGTTCCGTATTCTGCCATGTATTGCCGTCCTTTACCGCCATAAAAGCCTCGTTCTGACCAATCCGGTTATCAAACCACATGACGACGCGCTGTCCCTCGAATTCAAGCGCAAGCGGGTTGTTACAGTAAGCGGCGTTGGAGTTGATGCGTTCCGCGGGCCCGGCGAGCGATCCGTCCGGGTTAAGCGCGGCGCCGCAAATTTGCGGCGAACCTGTACTATCGCGGCGTTCCCATACTAAAAACAGACCTTCCCCTGAAGCGGAAAGGTGGGCCCGTTCATTGTTGACGCTGTCGGGATTTACATTAATGTCCATCGCCGGATCGGTAAACGTTGTGATACGGCGGGCGTCCGTCCATGTTAGGCCGCCGTTGGAGCTTGTTTTCAGGTAAAGCTGGTAGCTTGGCCGATTCAGTGTGCCGGGGATGAGGGACTGAAACACGATGTAGTCCGTACCGCCCACAGATGCGTGAGACGGCAGGAAGTTGAGCTGTAGCGCACTTTCGCTGACGAACGGCGTAAAGCCTGACCATGTATAGCCGTCCCCGGACCGGGCGTAGTAAAGGTTGAAGTTCCTGCCCTGCGAACGGAGCGTGAACATGACGGCGGTGTTGTCCGTCATGTGAAAGATGCGCGGCGCAAGCGACTCGTTTAGTTCCTCCGAACCCGCAACGCCCGGCGCCTGGAGGCTGCTCTGTTTCAACGTGTAGTTTTCAAAATTGATACCGCCGTCATCAGAGACCAGAATCTCGGTTTCGCTGGTAGAGGCGGCTATACAGACAAAAATACGCCCGATTCTATCGACACTCAGCGTAAATATGGAAGGCTCGTTGATCGCGTACCTATAGGGGCCGGCAATTCTGTCGTGCGTCATCCAGGCGCCATTCGTTGCCCGCGAATTCACGGCTAGCGAGACATAAATTTGACCGCTAGAAGCCGTCCCAAGCGCCTCCTGCCAGCCCGCGACTGCGAGTCCCTGACCGTAGGCGGTCTGCGGAAAACTACCGGACGCGGACGAAAATTCTTCAGGATTATCCCAATATATGCGGTCGGCGCAGAAAAGATTCTGTGAAACCGGCAAAAACAGGCAGAAAAACAACGCTCGCGTCCAATGGGGCTTCATAAGCAAATTGTAACCGCTAAGCGGGCTTCACACCAGCAGCCTGTTGCATTTAGTGAATTTTTTGCGCTTGATGCCACAAAACAGCGTGTCGCAAACACGCTTGCTTATGCTGTTTTGCCTGACCTTGGATCAACGTGCTTTGCACGTTGATCTCTCCGTCTGCGTAACCACATAAGGAAGGGAAACGGTCTGCTTTGGCAGTTTGCAAGGTATATTTTTTCAATTTATTGCAAAAATGTATGATTTTGCGCTTTGCGCATAAACCCAAAAATCGCCTTGCAGGAGATTTTTTACCCTGCAAACGCTCTAAGCAGCGCGTAGCACTATGACAGTATGCCGGGTAATCGTGGTTTTTAGGTGGTGGGCGAAAGATGTTGCTCGCTTATTTCTTTTCACTATAATTCGTTTACTGATCATACTTGAGGTTGTTCCAAAACTCGGAGGGGGGGGGGGGGGGGGGATCCGGGGGCATAAGGCCCCCGGCGGGAGCGTTACGGCATATGCACTAATTTATTTGGCATTACACATCTGGTACCGTATTCCTCGCTTTCGTTTTTCACATTCAAGACGTTTCGCTATCCACTCGTAATCTTCAAGTATCCGCAAACCCAGATTAGCCCTCGATACCTCAGATTAGCTCTCAATACCTCAGATTAGCTCTCAATACCAAATTAACGAACGACGTTTCACGCCATATACCGCCTGCCATCGCCGGCGGTATGTTTCAAGGACTTCTTCAGCGGTAACCGAATCCGGAAGCGATGTTACGACCACGATGTATTCATTGAATTCCACGGTCTTGTCCTGTAGGTTGTTGCCTTTGCGGGAAGCCCGCCTCTCCCGCCTTTTCAGGGATTTCTCACCCCCTTCTTTGTCCTTGCGCTTAACACAAATCCTCACCGGTATTCGTGTTTTATCAGGGAGTACGGCAAATACCGCGGCTTCGCCACTTTCCCCGCTTTTCAGTCCAGCGAATATCCCGGCAATATCAAACTTATTTCCGTTTTCATCGTAAACGGCGAAACAGCCTGTGCGCAAGCGCAGGATATAATCCGCACCGCAGTTCAGGCAGTGCTTCATGCCGTTCAACGTCCCGTACGCACGATCCACGACTACCAAATCTCCTCGTCTGAAATCGAAATTACTCAGTTTTTCGCCGATCTCCTCTTTGGTAATTTTGAACGTGTCGCTGGTCATGGTATGTAGGTCTATCGCATAATGCAGGCGGTATGTTTCCCCGCTCCGCCCATTTTCTACCACATCGGACGCGTCTACCGCGAGTACACGGCGGCCTTCCAAATACGCCGGTTTCGGATATGCAATTAACCCGTCGCGCGACAACTCCGCGCTTATCTGTTTGAACCATTCGCCGCATTTGGCGAACTTTTTCATAAATGCCACGTCGCTGAAATTCCCTATTTTCAGGGCGAATGCGACCGTGCTGACTGCGACAAGCGACACTCCGTTGAGCAGATGAAACAAACAGAGCATCATTAAATCGGCGGGCGTTTTGATTTCACGCACACGCTTTATAATTCCGAGTTCGGTACATTTCTGCTCGTAATCCTTTCCGAGCAGCGGCAGTAACTGGGCTATTGACGGCATATTACAAACCTCCGGTGTTTTTTACAGTATATCAATAAAGCATCCCCGCCGCTCTGCGCTAAACTTGACCCACAGAATTTTCATATTTGTGCTATACTCCCTGAAAAGCCAAGCACTCTGGGGAGGGGAATATGGCGCAGGGGACAAGTTTCAACATGGAAGAAGAATTCGCCGGGCTGGATTTTCATTCTCTCCGGCTGGAGG
>JAITAE010000133.1 GCA_031284295.1 Spirochaetaceae bacterium | reverse complement strand
TCGCTCAAGACGGCCTCCCCCAAATTCTGCCTGTCATCACTTTGTATAATATCATTACAAGAATATCGGCGAAAAACAGGTCAAAGGTAAGTATGCCATTCATGGATGAACCGGTTCAGCAAACCGCTGGTGAGGTATGAAAAGAAAGCGCGGTAGAACAGGCGGAACTACCGCGCGCTGGTAGAGTTTGCCCGCGCTATAATTATTTGGAGAAATCTAATCCTTGTTCATCCCGGCCTTATTCCAGGATATAGCAGTGCCGCTTTACAAAGCCGATGATATTTAGTATACAGTGAAGCACGGTATATGATGTAAAATTTAGAAAGCGTGTAATTAAATATGAAGACGCGGGGCATACGTTTAAGGAAGTGAATGAGGCGTTTGGAGTTGATCAGTGAGTCTGTTATAGATACGAAGCTCCGCGCAAGGGATTGGAGGGGTGCCGTCAATCCTGAGAGGATTGACGCAAGCAGCCCCGCCGCAGGCGGGGCCGGAGCGAAGCGGAGCCCCGCAAAGCCCGGTCGCCGCGCAGCGGCGATGCGCCCAAATCCAAACCCCAAAACTGAACTCGCAGCTACTACGGCGCCGTGTTACAGAGGCAGAGTTAATCGCCTAATTTTTCGTAGGCCTCGTACTCGGCTTCGACTTCAGGGTTGTTAGGGGTATCCAACAGACTAACCAAAACGGCGGCTAGAAAACATACAACAAAACCGGGAACTATTTCGTATAGGTTGAATATACCGCCGTGAAGTTGTTTCCAGACTATTACCGTTACGCCGCCTGAGATGAGGCCAACTAACGCGCCGTTCCGCGTTATTCCTTTCCAGAAAAGCGACAGCAGTATCAGCGGGCCAAAAGTCGCGCCGAAACCTGCCCATGCGTAGCTTACCATGCCGAATATCGAACTATTTCTATCCATCGCTATAAAAACGGCGATTATGGCGATAACCAGCACGGTAACGCGGCTCATCAGTAAAGTTTGTTTTTCATCAGCTTTTTTGTTGAGGAAGCCCAAATAAACATCGCGTGAGAATGCCGAAGCCGCAACCAAAAGCTGTGAATCGGCAGTGCTCATGGCGGCAGCTAGAATTCCGCAGAGAAAAATGCCGGCGATAAATGCGGGGTACATCTGCGTTAAAGTAGCTATAAACACTGTCTCCGCCGCTTCTTTTGCTAACGGCGCGGAAAGGTACGCCCTGCCCAAAGCTCCTATCAGCAAAGCGCCTATAAACGCTATCACGACCCAAACCATCGCTATTCTGCGGGAAATTTTTACGTCGTGGTTGGAACGTAGTCCCATAAAACGGATAAGAATATGCGGCATACCGAAGTATCCCAGCCCCCACGCAAGCGCCGAAACTATGTCCATCGCGCCAAACGGCTGCGAGGGGTTGTTGTGGAACGGGTTAAGAAAATCCGCGCCCACGCTGTCTATAGCGCCGGATATGCCGCCCATGCTCATAACAGCGATGATAGTTGTTATCAACAGCGCGAAAAACATAAGCGAGCCTTGAACAAAATCTGTGGAACATACAGCAAGGTAGCCGCCTAAAATTGTGTACGCGAGAACTACGGCGACGCCTAAAAGCAGCGCATGAAAATACTCCATGCCGAATACCGAGCTAAAGAGGTCGGCGCAGGCTTTGAAACCGGATGCCGTGTAGATAGTAAAAAAAATCAGTATGAAAATTACGGATACGAGCGCTATAACACGGGATTTATCTTTGAAGCGGTTGGTAAAAAATTCGGGTATAGTTATCGCGTCCCCGGCGTGAATAGTGTACTTACGCAGGCGTTTCGCTACAAAAAGCCAGTTCAAGTATGTGCCGGTGATAAGGCCTACGGCTGTCCAAAAGGCTTCTTTCATGCCACCCAGATAGGCGACTCCCGGCAGTCCCATCAACAGCCAGCCAGACATATCGGAGGCTTCCGCGCTGAGCGCCGTAAACCACGGCCCTGTACTGCGTGCGCCCAAAAAGAAATCCTTATCGGTTGATGTTTTTTTTGAATTACGCCAGCCTATGATTATCATCGCTAACAAATAAACGACAAAAGCGCAAATAATACTGATTGTCTTACCCACAAATCCTCCTTAAAAAACTACAGGGTGGAAGCTGCCCAAAAATTTTTCAGGCAAATTCAATTAAATCTCTTAAATTTTTATCATTTATTGGGCTTGTTAGACAACCCGCCAGATTCACAGACTTTCCGCATATTGTAGGGATAGAGCGTAAGCAATTTTACATCTTAATGGAACACTGATTTATGCGAATGCGCGATGTCAATGAAATGAGCTTGCTCCTTAGGGCAACACTGAATATGGAAGCGGCGGATTGGGGGGTAGCGGAATAACCGGCTCAACGCTTGCGCGTTGAGCTTGGGAGTTTGCGCCGCAAACTCCAAGCCGTGTCCTTGCGAGGGGGCGGCGGATTGGGGGGTAGGGCGCAACGTAGTGCGACCGTAGGGGGGCGCGGCAATAATTGCGCCTATGTGCGGTAAGGGCATGGAAATAGCGCCACCCTTCATATCAAGAATCATTGAAGACCCGGCAAATGATAAGGACAAGCACGCGTCTACCGGCGTATTTAAACCCGCTGGCGGGGCTAACAGAAGTTTGCCTTTACAAAGTCACGTATCTCTGCGGCAAGGTAAAATGAGCCGATGCCAAGCACGGGCAAGGATCCTTTTTTTGCCCTGTTCAGCGCCTCCCTTATGCCGTCCGCCGTGTTTTTGACAAAGCATATTTCAGCCTTTCCACAAGCGCCCGCCGCCTGCCGCCGCTTAAACGTTTCGTAAACCCGCTCCGGGCCGCTCATCTTGAACGTGCCGGGCGTGGTTATCACGATGTACGAAAAGTGAGGCAGCAGGGCTTCCGCCATAGCCTCGTCATTTTTACCGAGCGCGCAGCCAAAGATAAGGACGCCGTCCCGCCCGTACAGCTCAGTAAAAGTTTTAACGCACAGGCGCGCGCTTATGTCCGTATGGGCGCCGTCCACAACTACGGGCGGGCTGACGCACAGGTTTTCGAAGCGGGCAGGCAGGCAGAAACCGGCAAGCCCCCTCCGCACCGTTTCGGCCTTTACCGCCGGAAAGGTTTTTTTAAGCGCAAGCACGGCCAGCGCGGCGTTTTGCCCCTGGATCTCGCCGGGAATCGCGACGGACAGGTCCAAAGGCTCGTCAAAAAAGCCCTTTTTCTTAAACCTCAGCGTAAAATCCGTACCGCCACGGCTAACCTTAGCATTTTCAATGGAAACGGTATCCGGACAGTAAAAAATCTCCGCCTCCCGTTCCGCCGCCGTCCGTCTGAAAACTTCAAGCGCTTCGGGCGGCTGCTCCGCAAGGATAAGAGGGCGCCTATGTTTTATGATGCCCGCCTTCTCCCCGGCAACGGCGCTTAGGGTTTCGCCTAAAAATTCCGTATGCTCAAGCTCGATGCCGGTAATCACAGCGGCGGCGCTGTCAACGATGTTTGTCGGGTCAAGCCGCCCCCCCATGCCCGTTTCAACGACAAGCGCGTCGCACCCGGCCTCGCGGGCGCAGAGAAAGTACAGCAGCGTCAACAGTTCAAAAAAGGTCGGCTCGGGGCTGCATCCGTCAGAAACATCCCGCATCGCCCGGTAAGCTTCGGTAGACGGGTCGCAGAGGATGTCCGCAAGCCGGCGCAGCTCGTCACCCGCGGCAAGGTAGACAGCCTCATCGAAAAAATCATCGCCCAGCGTGATACGTTCCCGGTATTCGACGACATGCGGTGACATATACCTGGCGGGACGCATCCCCTCAGCCTGGAGGATGCGCGTAACCATCGCCGTTACGGAACCCTTGCCTTTGGAACCGGCGATGTGCACCGAAGGAGCGCAACGCTCCGGGTGTCCGGCAAGCTCACCGATAATCTGCATCCGCTCCGGCCTCATGCTGGGCGGCGTGTAACCCTGCTCCAGGTTTATAAAACGCGAAAGCCAGTCAAATATCTCCGCGCTCCGTGAAAATTTACCTTGTCCGCTCATCTGTACATCCTGTAGTCTTGGGCGCGGGCTTTACGCGACCCAACACCCGAATATCTTGCGTGAATCAGAACAAAACCGCTACACGGTTTTTACAGCCCCGATTTGTATGTCCTGTCAAGCATATTGAAAAACGCACCGAATGGGTAGCGCCCGCCGCTCAGGCAAAGTCTTCGCGCCGTTCACGGCAAACGGGACCTTAATAACCCCGCAAGGAGTTTTGCTCTAAACAAGCCGGAGGCTTGCGGCCGAAACTCCGGAAATAACCGGTGCGGCAGTTATCCGGTTACGCCGTCCGCCTAACCACATAAGGAAGGAAAACGAGCTTGCCGCGGACTTTTCGGCTGTACACGCTTACGCGGGCATATCGCTTCATTCTTAATTGCCCCCGCCCGCCTGCCGGGACATCGTTATAAGCGGATATAGTGTTTTCCCGGCCTGCCAGAATATTTTCCCGGCCTGCCAGAATATTTTCTTGGCCTGCCAGAATATTTTCCTGGCCTGCCACAATATTTTCCTGGCCTGCCACAACATTTTCCTGGCCTGCCACAATATTTTCCTGGCCTGCCATAATATTTTCTTGGCCTGCCACAATATTTTCTTGGCCTGCCACAATATTTTCTTGGCAGGCTGTATAGTGTTCCTATTGAGAAAAGTTTAAGGAGGGGGAAGTCGCGGCAACGTAAGTTGCCGACCCCTCGCTCCATACCCGCTTAT
>JAITAE010000025.1 GCA_031284295.1 Spirochaetaceae bacterium | reverse complement strand
TGGGACGCTGGACACATCGGCGGGCAATGTCATCGTGGAAGAAGGCGGGTCTGTTTCCGTGCTTTCCGGGAAAAGCGTCGTCCCCGGTGGCGGCGCGGGAACGCTCAAGGTTGCGGATGAGGACAGCGTGTTCAACGGCGAGACTGGTGCTGATGCGGCAACGGTACTCGGCACCAACAAGGTGTGGATCGGCGGGACGCTGAAGTATACCACCGGGCCGTTTGCTAATGTGGCGGCGCTTACAGTGCCGTTCAGCTATGTCGGTAACGGCGGTACGCTCGACATTTCCGATGTAACCGTGCCAGGTAGTACGCCCAGTACGTTGGTGGCGGCTATTCCCCAGGGGCAAAACCTTATAGCAAAGGCAGCCGCAGATGAGGCCAGCACTACCACGCTCTCCATTCCGGCCAACGCGGACATCACGCTGGCAGCCACCGATACGCTAGCAACCATTACTGGGCTTACGGTCAGTGGTACGCTTAACATAAGCGGCTCTGCGCTGACGCTGGCTGCCGCCACCGCGACCGGGGTAACAACCTCAGGCGATGGAACGATCGTTTCAGCGGGCACTGCGCTTTCGCCATTGCTAAACAAGGCCGGTTCGGCGCTTTTTGTTGTACAGACTGTCGATGTTTCTTTTGGTGCTGATCAAACAGTGAAAGCGGGGACAACATTGATTAGCGCGGAAAAAATTACCGTGGCCGCCGCCAAGACACTGACTGTGGAGGGTACGCTCAATGTGGAGGGTACGCTCGCACTGGCCGCTGCTGACAGTAAGGTGGTGATCCCTGCCGGTGGGGAGTTGACGGCTACGGCTGCCGGTTTACTGACGGGCGGCTCTGCGGCCCTAGTAACCAACGTTAAGCTGACTGTTGAGGCTAGTGCTACCACAGGTACGGCGACCAAGGCAACAAATAGCGGTACTGGAACGACTTATATCCTTACTACTGCTGCCGCCAGCGACACCACCGCGTTGATTACCATCACAGCAGTGGGCAACGCCAAATGGGAGCTCACAGCAAACACCGCTGTAAGCGCGAAGGCGGCGGAGGCAGCGTCACCTGCTGCTCCTGGCACATTGAAGGCTGGAGCGGGTACCACGCTTATACTGATCGGCACCGCTTAATCGGTAACGCCCTCCGGCGGTGTTCATAGCCGGAACCCAGCGGGGCCTAGCCCCGCTGGGCCTATCGTTGCCAGCCCCGCAAAAGGGGTTGGCAACGAAATATATAAAAAGACCCCAAGGGGCAAAGGATATATATGAAATCATTTACGTTTACTTTTACAGAATTCGAGCCGCATTACTTCCTAGCGTGGACAATCAGTTCACAATGCTACAATACCGGCAAGGTTACGATCAAATCGGGCGGTAACGTCCTAGTCGAAGCCCACAAAAACAGCAGGGACTGCAACTTCACGATGTTGAACCAGGCTCACGCGGACATCAATTCCAACATTGTCCAGGTGGAGGTGGAAATCAAGGAGGCGGTCAACGAGTTGAAAAACAGCAAGACGGGCGGCGCGATACTGGACAACGCCGGACGCAAGGTGGGCTATGTCTATTCCGTCTGCATCGAGGACGGTACCGACGACGATTACAACGACATCTACATCAACCTCGTCGGCTGGTCGAAAAAGGGCTGAGAGCCACGCGCCCTCAGCGCCCGCTGCTCAGTCTGGAGTTTGCGGCAAGCGGCGCGTAGCGCTACCCCCAAAATCCGCCGCCCACCCAACATCGCATCTCGCAATCACGAGTACCGCTATCCCCCAATCAGGGGCCCCGCCCATACAGCCTGGAGTTTGCGGCAAGCAAGCCGCGTTCCCCTTCCTTATAGGGTTAAGCAGGCGGTAAAACGTCAGGCAAAACAGCTTAACGCTGTTTTGTGAAGCAAACTCCGGAGCTCAACGCGAAGCGTTGAGCCGTTTGCGGTAAGCGGCGGCTTGATAATCGACAAAAAACGGTGTACGGTTTAAGAACTTCAATCGATGAAAATACGGACACAAAACACAGCCTGCGTACTTACGCTGCTTTTTGCCGTCACTGTCCATAGCTGCCCGGCGGAAATGGCGCTGGATATACCGGTGAAAGAGGCTGAACGCCGCCTTAAAAACGGTGATATAGGGTTTATCCTTGACGCCGAGCCTTCGCGGATGGCGGAACTCTCAAATGTACATACGGCGCTGCCGTTCTATGCCGGGCTTTTGCTCGAGGCGGAAGGCGCGGACAATGAGCGCGCGGAGCTTCTGTTCATCGAAGCGTTGAAAGACCCGTCGGTACGCGGTGCAGCGTTAAAAAAACTTCCCGCGGCACGGGAAGACGCGGAGGCGGATGCCCGGTCTGACGGGCCCGCGGCGGTGGGCAGGGCCGCGCTTGAGCGCAGGGACTACAACGAGGCGCTGCGTCAATTCAGAGAACTGTTGGACGGCGGCGCCGGGACTTTTATCTACGACAAGGAACTGTTGGGGTACCTGGGCAGGGCGTTTCAGTTTGCAGTGATACCGGGCGAAGGCGCCGCGGCCGCCTCCGGCGCGGAACTTTTTCTGGAATGGGAAGGCGGCCTACAGAAAGAAAACGGTCCCTGGGCTTTGCCGGAAAGCGACAGGAATGAACGCAGATACCTGCTGCTGTACTATGCCGGCAGGATGAGGCGGCAGCTTGCCGAATACGGCAGGGCGGCGTCTCTGTTTGAAAACGCGCTGGCCTTGGCGCCTGACAGAGAACAGGCCGACGCCTGCATCTGGTACATACTAGACATATCCCTGGTAAAAAACAAAGAAAAGCTGGAAGAGACCGCCGCGCTAATCAAAAAATACGCACCGGTTTGGAACGATCCGGCGTATTTTTCAGATATTTTTGAAAAATACACCTATTTGCTCTGTCTGAACCGGCGATGGAACGAGCTGGCGGAACTTTTTCCATCTATACGCTCCTATGGCAGCCCGGAACTCTGCGCGAAATATGCTTTTATACTTGGGAACGCCGTTGAACTGGACTTTTTAACGCCTGAAAAAGCCGCCAAGGCGCTTAAAACGGCCCGTTTAGACAAAGACTGGGCGGAGGCTGCGGTATCGCCGCCTCCGCCCGCCGAGTTCTACCGGATCGCGTACGACAGCAATGTTATCACCGGCATCGACCCAAGGTCGTTTTACTACACGTCCGCTGCCGCGAAAAAGCTGGGCCAAGAACTCCGCCTTAACATACCGGAAAGCGTGGACGGCGGAGCGGAGCGGGCGGCGGCATCGCGTACGGAGGGTGAACTAACTAGCGAATTCTTTTACGGCTTCTTTCGTTTTGGCGCGGCCCGTTTTGCCTATCCGTACATAATGGAACAGGCAGCGGATCTGCCTATACAGGAATTGCGTGCCCTGGCGGAATTGCTTGCGGCGGCGGAACGCTGGGGCGAATCGATACGGCTTGCGCGTACCTATATGCAGCGTCCCGATTACAGCGCGAATCGCGCCGACCTGGACATTTGTTACCCGTTTGCCTACGCCCGGCTTGTAGAAAAATTTTCACGCGAAACAGGTATGGACGAGGACCTGCTTTACGGCCTTATCCGCACCGAAAGCCTGTTCATACCTGATGCCGTTTCGCGGTCAGGGGCGGTGGGGTTGACCCAGCTTATGCCGGAAACGGCCCGCGAAATGGCGCAGGTGCTCGCAAGAAGCGGCGGACCGAACTATTTTACGGAAGAGGGCCTTGACTTGAACAGGCCCGCGCTGAACATAAATCTAGGCGCACTGTACTTTCAGCGTCTAAAAGAACGGATGAACAGCACACTGCTCGCGCTGCTCTCGTACAACGGCGGTATGAACCGGATTCGCCGCTGGCGCAACGCACGGTCCGCCCTGAACGACGCGCTTTTTCTTGAAAGTGTTGATTATGCGGAAACCCGCGATTACGGCCGCCAGGTTATGGCCGCCGCCGCCATATACCGCTGTCTAAACAAACGCTGATTCATTCGAGGCGGACAAGTGCTTGCGCCGCTTATCTCCAGAATTTGCTATGAAAACTTTGCTATCGGGACAAAAGTACCGGACTCCAGCGATGCGCCGCCTACAAGGGCGCCATCTATGTTTTCTTTTGCCATAAGGGCCGCCGCGTTGTCGGGTTTTACCGAGCCGCCGTACTGTATGATCACGCTTTCCGCCGCGCCTGAGCCGTAGAGTTCACCGATGACCTTACGGATATACGCATGGATTGCGTCCGCGTCCTCCGGCGTGGCCGTCTTGCCGGTACCGATCGCCCAAACGGGCTCGTAGGCTATCGTAACACGCGAAAAATCATCGGCGCTTATCCCTTTGAGCCCTTCGACCGTCTGCCGTTTACATACCGCCTCAGCCCTGCCGTCCTCCCGTTCCTCCAGCAACTCGCCGACGCAAAGAATCACGTCAAGACCGTGCTTCAGCGCGAGGCGCACCTTGCGGTTTATGAGCCCGTCATCCTCTTTATAAATATGACGCCGCTCGCTGTGCCCCAAAATCACGGTTTGAACGCCCAAATCCTTAAGCTGAAGCACAGAAACCTCACCCGTATGCGCACCCTGTTCCTCGACGGCGCAGTTCTGCGCCCCCAACAGGATGTTGCTGTCCTTGATAAGCGCCGCTACCGTCTCAAGCGTGGTAAAACCAGGCGCGATGAGGTACTTGTGCCTGCCGTCTTTCAACGCCGCGACAAGTTCCCTCGCAAGGACGGCCGCTTCCGCCCTGGTCTTGTGCATCTTCCAGTTACCCGCTATAAAATATTTTCTTGCCATATCCTTCCCCTAAAAATTTCATTCTTTTAACAATAACTCAGCGCTTCTCCAGGTGCTCCATAGCCAGTTCAACGGCGCGTTCTATCATCTTTGCAAGAGGCAGGCCTTCCAGTCCGGCCAGTGTCAGGTGTTCGTTTTGTAGCGGCAGCAGGATACGCTCACCGGGCGCGGCGAGGATCGACTCGGCCATAGGACAGGTAATCTCGCCCATCATGCTGTTGCCGATGATTATGCCGATAGGTCCTACGATAAGATCACCCAAAACAACGGAATGACGAATAGCGTTTTCGCCCGCCGCTCCGCGGTGGGCGCCCGCCTTGACCATGCGTTCTACGGCAACGGCGTTTGTACCAAGCGCGATTATTTCGACATCCTCGCCCGCCGCCTCCCGCAGTTTTGTTACAAGCTGAACGCCGATGCCGCCGCCCATACCGTCCACGACAACTATTGTTTTTTCACGCCTTTTTGTCTGCATAGACAACCTAACCTATATCATCACGGGACGTTATCACACGTGAAATAAGACCATAGTTTACAGCTTCGCCAGCGGTCATCCAGTAGTCGCGGTCCGTATCCTTTTCGACCTGGGCTTTGTCCTGCCCCGTTTCTTCCGCTATCAGTACATTTATCTTTTCTCGCAGCTTTTCCAGCTCGCGGGCATGAATTTCAATGTCGGTAGCAACACCCCGTATGCCGGACAACGGCTGGTGTATCAGGTAATGACTGTTCGGCAGCCCCACGCGCCGCTCTTTTGGAGCCGCCAACAGCAGAATCGCCGCGGCGCTTGCCACAAGCCCCATGCCTATCGTCCAGACAGGCGGCCTTACAAAACGTATCATGTCGAAAATCGCAAAACCGGCGTCCGCATCCCCGCCCGGCGAATCGATAAACAGCTTTATCGGTTCGTCCCCCGCGTTTTCAAGCAGCAAAAGCTGGCGCACCGTTCGTTCCGCAAGGTCCTTTTTTATTTCACCGGACAGCAGAATCGTCCGGGTCTTTAGCATCTTGTCAGCTAAAGAATCCGGCGCTTCCTTTTTCGCCTCTTCATTTTCTCCACATTCTTCGTCACAGCCGCCTTTAAGTCCCAAAACCGCACGCGGTGCTATAAATTTACATACTTTAACCATATTTGCAGTATAAAAAATCATAGCGCGTTTTTCAAGTGAGATCATGGAATATTAGACTTGGGTCTACAAGCCGGTTGGTTGTCGTGGACTAAAGTCCATTACAGTCTTGCGGTTCAAAAGGCTGAGCTTACGAACCGAATGTTCTACAAAAACAGCGTTTTTAATGGAAGTTGGCGCTGAAACTGAAGTTTCCAAACAAGCCTATTATGCGAAAGTGTTAACAATTGACAAAACGTATAGAGTATATTACGATAAATCACTATACTTGTTCGACA
>JAITAE010000019.1 GCA_031284295.1 Spirochaetaceae bacterium | reverse complement strand
ATGGCGGCCCGCTGGTTCTGACCGCCGGACAGTTCGTGCGGCAGGTGGTTTATCCTGTCGCCAAGCGCAACCCGCTCAAGGGCCTTGACTGCAAGCTCTTTCCACAGGCTCTTTTCAACACCCTGATAGCGCAGCGGCAGCATCACATTTTCCAGCACCGTCATTGATGGGATCAGGTGGTACTGCTGAAACACGAAACCCAGTGTACGGCTGCGTAGCGCGGCAAGCGCCTTGTCGCCTAACAGCGATATGTCTTCCCCGCCAATCCGTACTAAACCCGAAGTTGGGCGGTCAAGACAGCCTATCAGGTTCATGCAGGTTGTTTTCCCGGAGCCGGAGGGCCCCATGATCGAGACAAATTCCCCTTCGTTTATCGTGAAGGAAACGCCGTCAAGGGCGGTAACTATGTTATGCCCCATCCGGTATTCGCGCCGCACATCTTTTAGGCAGATGATTTCTTTCACCGCGGGGGTCCGCCAAAGCCCGGCGACTGAACACCGCCGGACGGAACCCTGCCGCCCGCCTGACGCCGCGCGCCGCCGCGCCCCGAGACCGGCTCCTGTTGCAAGGCTTTTAACACGCTGCCTTCGTCAATGCCGTACACGACGCTGACAAAATTATTTCCGTACGGCTCGACACCGACAAATACCCTCTCGCTCCTGCCTCCCTCATCGAGCCGTTCCACGTATGCTTTCCCGTTTTCATACCCTATTGCCTGCCGTTCCACAAGGAGCATGGTAACAGGCGGGCTTATCTCGATACGGCCGGTAAAAGAATAGTACGGCAGAATCTCAGGCGGCGGATTCTCAATCTTTATTTTTGCGTTGACGACAGCCGCCCCGCGGCTCGTGACCGTTCCGACTGCCGGAAAAGATTCCAGATATCCCTCTACGATTCCGTTTTGGTAAGCGGGAAAGTTAAACCGCACCTTTTGACCCGGACGCAGTTTCGGCGCGTCCGTTTCGACAATTTCAACCGTGCTGTGCAGGTAGCTTCTGTCAACAATTACGCCGACCTTGTCCTTCGCCTCAAGATAATCGCCGGTCTGGGCCGTAAAGCTGGCGATGAGGCCGGAAAAGGCCGCCGTAATGTTTCTGTCCTGTATTTTTTGCAGCAGTACGCCGCGCTGCCTTTCCATCAAAAACAATTCCCGCATGGAACCGGTGATACGCTTCTGTTCCATATCAAAATCATGCTTTTCGAGGTTGTAACGCTGCTCGCTGTCATCAAGCTGAAGTATCAGGTCGCCCTCTTTCACGGTATCCCCCTCCGACACATAAACGGCGGTTACAGTGCCGTCTCCCGCGGCTTGCAGGGTCTGCTCCTGCGCCGCCGCGACGTTTCCGGCAATGTCTATAACATTTTCATACATTTCAGAACGAACGGTGAATGTTCTGACCGCGCCGGGCGAATTGTTCTTTATGCGCCGCGCGATCACGAGAGACAGCAGAATCGCTGCGGGGACGCAGACGATAATGATAATCCTTTTTATGTTTTTTTTCATACGCTTCCGTCCGATTCCGCCGTCATTCCGCGATAATGTAAAGGGATACTTCAATTTGATACAGAATCATATCGGTATCCGTGATAAGGCAATTGTACCGCGCATTTTCTTTATTCGCTTCGGCCCTGCGGTACTCGCTTTCAGGAATAATGCCCCGCTCAAACCATCCGCGCATATCCGCCTCAAGCTCGCTGTACAGTTCAAACTGTTCGGCCCGTTCATCTCGCTGCCACAACAGATCAGAACGATTCCTGTCCGTCTCGGCCAAAAGATCGTCCCAGGTCCTGCCGGAATTTTCAATTTCGATAAGTTCTTTTTGGGCCGCAAGCGCGTTCTGCTGCCGTTTAAGCGGCGCGGACAGCAGGGATTTGCTGTCCATGCCGACAGACAGCTTGATGGCCGGACTGTCCGTGCCGGCACCCAGCGGAAATTCCAGCCCGCCGGAAAGTGTAAGCCCGCGCCACGATAGGGAAACACCCGCGTTGAGGCTATGCGTCCCGTCCCCTGTCCCGCTCTGAAAAGCCGTGTTGTTCAGCGTGCCGCCGCCCTCGACGCGGACGCCAAGTTCACCGTCCGCCTCACGGGACAAATTGTTGATGTACCGCCGCCATTCGGCGCTTTCAAGCTCCGTGTAGCGTGACCGGTCAAAGGCGGCCAGTGAAAGCAGGTCGCCGGAGGACGGCGCGGGCACGCTTTGTGGCAGCGCGGCAAGCGTTTCCCTGCCGCAGTCCCGCGCAAAAACGGCTATATTCCGCCGCAAAAGCCGTTCAGCCTCCAGCGCCTCACGTTCAGCCTTTGCCAACTCCATACGCGCCGTGCGGAAGGTGGCGGAACCTTCGTCATAACCCTGCGCCCTGACCCTGGCAAATTCGAGTTCTTCCGTCCAGCGCGTTTCATTTTTCGTATGGAGCGCGGCTTCCTGCTCATAAAGGCCGCGCAGGGCCTGGTAAAATTCCTTTTCCGTTTCCAGCGCGCGGTTTTGAAGCGCCCGCACGGCTTCCGTTACCGCCCGTCCAGCCTGCAACAGTTCTACAGTCCGCTTTTTCCGGTCATTGCCGGTGATGTCAACGGACAGCGTGAAGGCGGTATTCGAGGCGGTTACGCCGTCTCCGCTGCTGACGAGCAGCGGAGAGCTTACCGTCAGCGCCGCGTTATTTGCCGCCGGAAGTTCTAGCGAAATCGAGGGCTCGGCCTCGAACGAACGCTCCCCGGCAAAACGGAAAAACAGCGTACCGGTGTTCAGTTTGACGCTAAAACCGTTGGTAAGCGCCGTCTGCGATTGCGACAGTTCAGCCTGCCGCAGTTCTATCGCGCGCGTTTTAAGCTCACTGTCGTACTCGATGCGGCCCGCCAACAGCTCGGCGATACCATCCTCCGCCCGTACGGTTGCGGCGGCAAAAAACAGGACGGCGCGAAGAAATCGGCGTGAAATATCATTGTTAAAGCGCATAAACCCGGTGCGTCCCCCTCCAAACCGTACTCCTCCTCTCACCGCGAATGGGTCGGTTACAAAATACGAATATCCTGAAACCGCACTTGTTTAAACATATTTTTTATTTCCATGTTACAGCGCTAACCTGACTTTTTCCATAACGCCGCCTTGATCTTTTTCGATTTCCGCCGGCAATCACAAGTTGTAAAACACCAATATACCGGGGGCGTTGCGTCGGGGGAAAGGCAGTTCCAAAGGCGCAGCCTTTGGCCCGGAAGGAGCGAATGTCACGGTAGTCAAAACCTCCACCGGCAGTTCCAAAGGCGCAGCCTTTGGCCCGGAAGAAGCGAATGTCACGGCAGTCAAAGCCTCCACCATCCACTGCAGAGGGGGATGGTGGAAAAGCCGTAGGCTTTGGAGCGAGGGGTCGGCAACTTTCGTTGCCGCGACTTCCCCCTCCTTATACTTTTCTAAGTAGAAACACTATATCATTTCCATCATTTCATCAGTATTGCCTACGCTAAATATACGGGCGGCGCGAGGCAGCCTTTTGTTGAGGGGATTGCGTCTAAGGCGCGGGGGTCGCTCTCGCAGGCTTCGCGGAGGGCGCGGGCGGCAGCTTTGAAAAGCGCCTCGATTTTGTGGTGGTCGCTGCGACCCCTTAGCGTATCAATATGCAATGTACAGGCAGCGGCGCAGGTGAAGCCGTGCCAAAAATCCGCCACTGTGTCCGTCTGGAACGGAAATGAGCCGCCGTCCGGACCAGCGGAAACGAGCGGAATACCGGAAATTTTGCCGTCAAAACAGAGATATGGCCTGCCGGAAAGATCGACGGCGGCGCGTACCAAAGTTTCGTCCATCGGGTAAAGGCAGCTTCCAACGCGGCGTATCCCCTTCTTGCCGGCAAGCGCTTTGGAAAAAGCCTGCCCCAGCGTTATACCCGTGTCCTCGACAAGATGAT
>JAITAE010000285.1 GCA_031284295.1 Spirochaetaceae bacterium | reverse complement strand
TACACTTTTTCCTCACGCGCCGTCACATAGTCGGGTTCACCGCCGCCCGAATCGTATTCAAACCCCCAGAGTAGCGACGCTGTAGAATGTTTTTTTACGCCGGCGGGTATCACGCAGTTAAACGCATCCCTTACCGAAATACCCTCCGGCAAGACTTCATTTAAGCGCAGCCTGAACTCATCCCCCGAAAAGCGGCCTGTGGTATCGACAGAGGCTATTTCGCCGCCGGCGGAAATTCCGATAGCCAGTGGCGCGGCAAAATCGAGGCGCGGCAACGGGTTAAAACCCGCCGTGTAGAGAAGCGGTATTCCGGCGCGGGTCGCCGCCATCGAAAACACCTCGATCAGGGCAAGGTGCGGCAGAAAAACCGCCCTCCCCTCTTTCGAGAACGAAAAAATAATCCTGTACGTTTCGCCGTCACTGACTTTGATTAGCGGCGGTGGGACAGGTAAAGGACAGGCGGACGTAGCTACACTCACGTCATTTCCAGGAGTATTATTATCTAACTGTATGTTATTTTCGACAATTTTTAGTTTATCGGAACATACACCACACCTGTAGTTGCAATTTTTCATACATAAAATAGCATTTATTTCACATTTTTGAGATTTTTCACACTCTACCAGTAGTCTATTTTTTGATACGCCTGGAGAAATAATATCCCATACAAGATCATCTCCCATCGTTCCACCATCGCTTATCCCCCTGACATACTCCTCATTTTCGCCGAATATGCGCCGCCAAATAGCTTCACTGAAAAAATCACTCCACGCCTCCAGGCGGCAGCCCGCCATATACGCCTGCTCGATAAGTTCCCCCGCCTGCTCGTCCCCCCGCGCGATAAGCCCCTCAACTATGGCCGTGAACGGATCGTGGACGCTCACCTTGTGACCGTCCCGTTTCAGTATGTCTCGTATTCGGCGCTGCGCCAGCCTTGCCCTACCCTCCTCCATCTGGGCGCACCACTGGTACGGCGTATGCGGCTTGGGTACGAAGACTCCCACGTTTACCGAGAATTTCAGACCGGTCCTGCCGGACAGCTTTTTGACAAAGGCGATAATCGCCTCATCCTCGGCGGGCCCGGCATCGTCCCCCTCCGCCGCCGGAAGCCCTATCATAAAGTACAGCTTAGCCTGCCGCCAGCCGTTCTTCTTCGCCTCCGCCATGATGCCGGCCACAGAATCAATGTCTATCCGTTTGTTTATCGCGGCCTGCCAGCTTTCCAGCGGCGTCTCTACCGCGAAGGTAAGGCCGCTTTTCCGCACGCGGGATATTTTTTCGAGTACCGGCAGCGAAAATGTTGAGATGTGGAGGGACGGCAGTTGAAACGATACCCTCTGTCTGGAAAATCTTGCGTTGAGTCTGTCGATTAGGCGTTCTATGTGCTGGTAATCGCCGCTTGAAAGCGAGGAAAGGCTTATTTCTCGGTAACCGGTTTTTTCTATACATTCCGCCGTCTCCCGCTCGACAGTGTCCGCGTTTTTTTGCCTCATCGGGCGGTACCAGACTCCGGCGTGGCAGAAGCGGCAGCCGTTGGGACAACCGCGCATTATCTCGACAACACCGTGATGCTGCGTTACCCGCATACCGGGAACGGGAAAGACGTGTACCTCTGCCCCACGTTCCGAAAATCCGGCGTCTACGGCGCGAACGGCTTTTTCCTTCCCCCGCACCCAAACCGAGGGGTGGGAGGACAGGCGCGCCATCATCGCTTTACGGCCATCCGCTTTCATGCGGGCAAGTTCCGCGGCCAGATGAAAGAATTCGTCCTCAGCCTCCCCTATCCAAAAAGCGTCTATAAAACGCGCGTACGGCAGCGGGTTTGAAACGCAGGGGCCGCCGGCTATCACGATCGGGCATAGCTCCCCCCGATCCTCAGGGTGGAGAGGAATACGCGCGGTCTCCAGAATCGTCAACACGGACGTTATGCCAAGCTCGTAACCCAGCGTAAACATCAGCATATCCGTATCGCAAAGCGCTATGCCCGTGTCAAGGCCGTAAAGCGGTATCCCTTTTTCTTTTAACAGTTTTTCAAAGTCAGGGGCCGGGGCAAAGGCCCTGTCGCAGGAAACGCCGTCATAAGCGTTCAACTTGTTGTACAGTATACGCAGAGCCTGATTCGACATTCCAAGCTCGTACAGATCAGGAAACGCGATTACGGTCTGAAACTGCGCGTCAGCTTTCGCTAACATTCCGTACTCGCCGCCCGTATAACGCGCCGGTTTTTCAACCGTCAACAGCAGGCCGCCCAAATCTTTAAGCGGATCTATATACCTTGCCATCTAGTACTGAAAGCGTCTTATGTGGATACTCAGGGACAGTCCTATGCCGATCATCGCGGTAATCAGCGCGGACCCTCCATAGGACATGAACAGCAGCGGTATTCCCGTTATAGGCATGATGCCCATTGTCATTCCAACATTTACCATAAAATGAAATACATACATTCCCGCAAGGCCAGCAACGATATAACAACCAAAGGGATCGGAGGTGGTCTTCATTATTTTTACAAGACGCATGATTATCAGCAAAAACAGCAGAAATACCATAACACCGCCCAGAAAACCCCACTCCTCAGA
>JAITAE010000276.1 GCA_031284295.1 Spirochaetaceae bacterium | reverse complement strand
CAAATTGACGAAAGCCGCAAGATTTTGGAACTCGGCGCGGCTCCGGGAAGTTGGAGCCTGTACATTCTTCGCAGGTTTTCGGGGCGCGGCTTCCTGGCCGCCTGCGATCTGTCGCCACTCTCCCGCCGCCTGGACCAGGGACTCTTCGACGGACAGAATTTTTTCTTTAAACAGGCGGATATCTTTGCGGCGGAGACTCAGGCCGAACTTAACGCGCTCGGACCGTTCAGCCTGATACTGAGCGATGCCGCGCCCCCGACAAGCGGGGGACGGCTTGTAGACGCGGCAAGGCAGGCGGAGCTCGCCTTGGCGGCCATATCGTATGCACGCGCCGCGCTTAAGCGTGGCGGAAATTTCTGCGCCAAAATATTTCAGGGAACTGACACCGCAACCTTCATCAAAGAAACGCGCCCGCTGTTCAACACGTTAAAAACATTCAAACCCAAAGCCTGCCGGCCATCCTCGTTCGAAACTTACGTTGTGGGGATCGGGTTCAAAACACAATCCTGATGTGTTCCAGCGTGTTTATCTGTACCATTTTTACCATCAAAACCTGTTCGGAAGGGGAGTAGCTCCAGCCCGGCGCATTGTACTGCTCAAACTGCGGGTCGGAACGCCAGTCCATGTTGCGCAGCTGGATCCTGGAAAATGGTTTTGTATTCAAAATATAGATATAATGTGTCTCGCCGGGCAGAAAGCTAAATCCAAAATCCAGCACATTGTTTTGAAAATTTACGCTTATTTCAGGTGAACTTGTCCAGAGCCAAACGCCTTCGGCCGCGTTCCCCGCCCCAAACGCGTGTGGATAAAAGTTTGAAAAGTTTAGTTCACGGTATATCCGTGCGGCGGTTAAACTTTCAGCGGACTCTCTGCTTACAAATATGCCGTCCCCGGACAGCTCAAGTTCGGCTTTTAACGATACTTCCTGATCGGCAAACGAAAGCGCCGATACTATCAGTGAGCGCCCCAGCGCCGCCCACCTGCTGTCACCGGCAGCCTCACTGAAATTTATAAGAGAAACGCCCAAACGTATGTTGTACAACATATCGATACCGCCATCCGCAACAAAAACACGACTATTTGCCTTGTCTTTTTTTGCGTTCGTGGAGATAAGCTCCTGGGCATCGGATAGAAATTTTTCAAAAGGATTTTCTGTTTGCGACGTACGCATCCATTTATTCCATGCGAGCCACCCTTCAAAAATACCGGCGCACATATTGAGGTCTATCGCGGATGGGTTCAAACTTTTTACGTATCCGATTCCCCTGTCAAAAAGCTCTTTGTTACCCCGCTCATACAGGTATCCAAAGATATCTTTCCGGATTAAAAAATCTGAAGGGGCGCTTTCGCTGAAAGCCGCTATACGGGATATACTTTCACGTTCGTTCGTGAGCAGACTCCACAAGGAATCGTTCAGCTTTCCCAAAAAAGGTGTCAAAAGAAAAGTATGCGTTCCATTGCGGAACGAGTCTGGAAGCAGGTTAATGGATGCCGCCAAAGCGCCGCGTTGCGCCGCTTCGGCAAGGTAGGCCGTGACAGTCTCTTCCGCGCGGCTGCCCTCGTTTATCAGGCGCCCCCAATAGCTAAAAGCCGCATCGCGCCAGTTCTGCGCAATTTCGTTGTAAACCAGCTTTTCCTTGCCACCGGAAACGGTCAATCCCGTAATATCAAACATACCGTGATTCAAAATTACGCGGTAAAACACAACGGGATTGGAGGGACTTAACGAAATAAGACGCCGGTCCTCTTGTATATTGGCTTCAAGGTTATACTCATTACCTTCGTACTTTACAACAAAATCGTTCAATTCGCTATGTCCAATACTGGCCCTGGCGTTCGCCCTGAACGGCAAGAGTAATTGTTCGGAGACTCCCGCCGCCACCGCACTGATGGTCAGCCTTTTTGTGTCAACACGGCTGTCTATATGAAATGAAAGCTCCAGCCCGTCTGAAAGACGAATACGCACTTCGTTGCCGGAAACCGTTACCGCTTCGGGGTAAGCCGCCTGCACAAGCCCTTCGCCATCGACATAGGCAAGACCACCGTTGACGTTGCCCGGAAGATCGAATTCCAGTCCGCCAAAAGATAGCTGAATGCCGTCCTGTACAAGGTATTCCCGCCCACCGCCCGCCGGCTGCCGCACCGCCGCATCCTTATTTTGCCGCCTGAGGCTGCCGTTAATGCGCAAAGCACCGATTTGACGGCGCAGGTTACCATGGTCGGTAAATTGAACCAGCGATAACAGCACAAAAACAACAAAATATAAAGATAGCAGCCCGGCTATTCTGGATATAAAACGACGCTTCATTACTCTTATGCTATCAATATAAAAGGAATTTGTGTAGCCGCCACGGGGCCTACCTCTTAGGCTGACACCGCAGGCGGCAACATCGCTACATCGGAGCGCAGGTTGAGCATTACCATTTTTTCATAGAGTGCAGTATATCAACAACGGCAAAACTCAAAATTATCGCGGCGGCGATGGCGGCGGATATTATACGCAATGTTTTGTCGTCTATGTAGTCTGGCAGATCGGGTAGAAACGCTTCACCGGCGTAAATTCTGGCTTTTTGCTTTACGTCCAGGCCGGCTATGCGTATAAAACGTTCTTTGCCGCTGCCGTAACCAAGCTCGCGGGCATAAATGCTGATTGTGTCGTTATCGTAAAGCAACGCTTCCTTTCTGCCCCGGATCTCTTCATTGATGGATTGAAGCTGCCGCAGGTTGGCAAGCTGTTTGTCCTTTTCGGCGTCAAGCTGCTTGTAGGCGAAAAATCCCGCGGCGCCAGCAAACAACGATGAAACGGCATAAAATATCACGGCAATCCATAACGCGGCAAGGTACTTTAACATTTGCATCTTGCCTTATTATCGGAATCACGGAAACGTAAATTAAGGGAACCGCGTTAGACGCCCGTCCTGTTTTGAAGGCGCAGGCAACCGGGATGAACGCGCAGATTCAGGGCGCATACAACGACAAGGGAAAAGCGTTACAAGTCATAATATCTTTTTGCGTAAGAATGATTGGAATAGTAGCTCCGGTCTCAGGAGGATCAGTTAGCCAAAGGTGTTATTATACAGGGGCAACTGATGCTAAAGCTGCTAGGGAAGCACTGATTTATTCAATCGAGAATAAATCAGTGCTACTTTAATGTGGTATTTGCGTAATGAAATGAGCTTGCTCCTTAGGGCAATGCTGATTAGCGTCAATTTAATCAGCGTTGCCTTAACACTCGGTACGGGGTCTTCACTCACGGTGAATGGAACGCTTACCACGTCAGCAGCCAGATATCATTCAAACTGTGGATTTAGTTTTGGAATCCCTTACGCGGAGCTCCGTGTCCAAAACAGGTTCTCAGCACGGGAAAACCGGTATTTGTATTGCTGTCTGAATACTAGCAGCCTGCTGCATTTGTAGGTTTTTATAACTTTTCGTTGAAAAAAGTTATAAAAACTACGATTATTCGGCGTGCTGTCGTAGCGCTACGCGCTACTTATCGAGTTCGCAAGGTAAAAATCGACTGAAAGTCGCCTTTCAGAATTTTAAGCGCAAAGCGCAACAACCCGCTAGGGAAGCACTGATTTATGCGAGTGCGCATAAATCGGTGCTACTTTAATGCCGTATTTGCGCAATGAAATGAGCTTGCTCCTTAGGGCAACGATGAT
>JAITAE010000247.1 GCA_031284295.1 Spirochaetaceae bacterium | reverse complement strand
CGATAATTCTTTATGGTTTTTGGAAATTTTAATGTTGAAGAAGGCAAACCCCTTCCTTTGGGCGCGACTTTAACGAAGAATGGCGTTAATTTTTCAGTTTTTTCACGCAACGCGCTGTCAATCACACTTGTTCTGTTTGAAAGCGAGGCGCCTCACGCGGCGCGGCAGGAAATAAAGCTGGACCGACGGAAAAACCGTACCGGCGATGTCTGGCACTGTTTTATTCCCGGCATCGGCGCAGGCTCCTGTTACCTGTACCGCACGGACGGCCCATTCCAGCCCGAAAGGGGTCTGCGTTTTAATCCGCACCGCGCGCTTATCGATCCGTACGCAAAGGCGTTGAGCGGCATCGGCGGCTGGGACTTTGCCGGCGCAATCGCTTACGATCCCGGCAGCCCGCAAAAGGACCTGTCACTAAATACTAACGACAACATAGATTCGTCGCCGCGCTGCGTTGTAATCGACAATTCATTTGACTGGCAGGGTGACCGTCCGCTCAACTATCCGCTTCGTTCCAGCGTTATATACGAAACGCATATACGCGGCGCGACAATCCATCCGTCCTCCGGCGTGGAACACCCGGGCACATACCTGGGGCTTACCGAAAAGATTCCTTACTTCAAAGAGCTTGGCATAACAAGCATAGAACTTTTGCCTATTCATGAATTTTATGATAATGAACTTTCGATGGTAAATCCGCGTACCGGTGAAATGTTAAAAAATTATTGGGGTTATTCAACCGTAGCTTTTTTTGCGCCCAAAGCGTCGTATGCTGTTAATCAAAATTCGGGCGCTCAGGTAAACGAATTCAAAACAATGGTGAGGGAACTGCACAAGGCCGGCATTGAAGTGATACTGGACGTTGTGTTCAACCATACGGCGGAAGGCAACGAAATGGGGCCGACCTTTTCGTTCCGCGGACTGGATAATCAGATTTATTACATACTGAATGAAAACAAGCGTTACTACCAAAATTATTCTGGCTGCGGCAACACGGTTAACTGCAACAATCCGGTAATGCGCAGCATGATTATAGACTGCCTCAATTATTGGGTTATAGAGATGCATATTGACGGTTTTCGTTTCGATCTGGGCTCAATACTGGGGCGCGATCAGAAGGGGCGCCTAATGGAAAACGCGCCGATGCTTGAAAAGATCGCGGAGGAGGCCGTGCTTAGGCATACAAAAATAATCGCCGAAGCATGGGACGCTGGCGGCGCGTACCAGGTGGGCTGGTTTCCCGGACGCTGGGCCGAATGGAACGACCGTTTCCGTGACGATGTACGCAAATATTGGCGGGGAGATGCTGGTATGGTGCGCGATGTAGCGACACGTTTGTCCGGCAGTTCCGACCTGTACCTGCGCGATGGCAGAAAGCCTTTTCACTCAATAAATTTCTTTGCGTGTCACGATGGCTTTACATTAAAAGATTTGGTTTCTTACAACAACAAGCATAACGAGGAGAACGGTGAAGAAAACCGTGACGGCAGCGACAACAATATCAGCAATAATTATGGTTTTGAGGGGCCGTCTCTGAATCCGGTGATAGAATCTATCAGACAGCAGCAGATGAAAAACTTTATCGCTACGCTGATGGTTTCGCAGGGGACGCCGATGCTTTTGGGGGGAGATGAGTTTGCGCGTACACAATGCGGATGCAACAATGCGTACTGTCAGGACAATGAAATATCATGGTACAACTGGAATCTGCAAACCCAAAACAGCGGCCTCTTTCGTTTTGCGAAAGAGATGATCGCGTTTCGCCTGCGTCATCAAAGTTTTATGCGGCCCGAATTCTATACCGGGCGTGAAGGCTCGTACAACGCGCTGCCCGATATAACATGGTTTGATGAAAACGCCTGTTCCCTGGATTGGGGAAAAAAGGATTCCTGTTTTGCGTTTCGTATGGACGGTACAAAGGCCGACATATTTGCGGACCGTGATGACAACGATTTTTATATTATGTTTAACGCCGGAATCAATGACCGCAAATACATCCTCTGCCCGCCACCTGAAGGCAAGAGATGGTATCGCGCTGTCGATACCGCCCTGCCTTCCCCGGAAGATATATGTAATCCAAAAGATCAGACAGCGCTGAACGGCGCCAAGGACTATACGGTACACGGACGCAGCCTTGTGATTCTGCTGTCAAAGTAGGTTTTTGATCCACGCAAAACGGTGCGGCAGGATTGATTGTTCAGATTGAAATAATTAGACTTGTTCGACAACCCGGTTGCTTGTCTCACAGTTTTGCAGTTTAAAAGTCTAAGAGCCCGCGAACCGAAAGTTCACCAAAACCGCATTTTATAATAGAGTTGTTCGGAAACTAAAGTTTCCGGACAACTCTATTATAAATTAAACGCCGTGCATTGCCGTCCGAAAACTTACAGACCGTATAAATTATCGGAAAGTTTAAATACGATTACATCATCCAGGCGTAATATGCAGCCTTCCTCAGGATAGGACGGCATGGACCGCGCGGCCTCAAGCGCCTTGTTAAGCAGTCTTTCGTTTGGAAACGGGTAGTTAAGCCCTATCGTACGCATGAAACTAAGGCCGTCTATCGGAGAACTTGTCCACGCACCCTGCAGGCCCCAGAATGAACGTCCCACGATTTCGCCTTCGATAAAATTTCTTTTGAATTTATCGGCGGCGCGTATCTTTCCGACAAACGCGACCGGTATCGTATTGCCTTTACCTTCGAATGGGATCAGCATCCGCGCAAAATCGCCGGCAAGCCTAACATCCTCCTGGTAGCGCATATAATCGGAATAGTACATCTGCGAACCGATTTGAGCCTGAAACATCGCTATTATGATCGCGGCGGCAAACACAATTACCGAAAAGAATTTTCTGTAATGCGTTACAAGGTAGTAGAGCATAAAACCGAGCGCAAAGGGCAACGCATACTGCGAACGGAGCGGCGGCGAATACGCTCCCGCTACCGGAAGCACGCAGAATGCCAGCGGCACGCCAAAAGCCGCCAAAATAAAAAGTACGCGCCTGCCGGCTTTTATATGCCGGACCGCGACATATACCGCCTGCACGAGGAACAGCAGCACGGCGGGCAGCAGGTAATTAAAACTTGTTATGCGCGATCTGCCGAACATGAGGTTAAAGAAATAATTTCTTATCGCGTTAAGATTCGACATTACCGGATCTTTGCCCCAGCGCATCATCCTGTCTATGTATCCGTTCTGCTGGGTATTATGTATTTTTAATACGATGCTGTTTCCCAAAAAGTACAGGAACAAAGCGGCAGCAATGCATATAAAAAGTTTCAGGCAGAGAAAGCCGTATAATTTTTTGTCGTAAGTGGAATTTTCCTGGATCAGTATAAACGCGATGAATATGGCAATACAGAAAAGCAGAAGCATGCTTTGATATGTCGAAACAAGAAGCAGAAGTATCACAAAGCCGATAATCACTTTTAATTTTTCATCGTCAAGGAATCCTTTGTAAAGCAGGTATGTAATTATCGGGCACAAAAATAGCATAGATTGCGTGCCCCAGCCTGGAAAATAAAACATTTCTATCCAAACCTGCATCGTTGAGGCTACGACGGCAAACGGTATCAGGTTGTTGTTTACGCCCTGTTTGTTTGAAAATATGTTTATAAAGTAACACCATTCGATAACGACCAGCCAAAACAGGCAGAAACCCAAAAAATACGCGAGCCAGGG
>JAITAE010000128.1 GCA_031284295.1 Spirochaetaceae bacterium | reverse complement strand
CCTGGCCCTTATCGTGGGCGGGGGTCTTTTCAAAATGATACGGGAGGTTTTTTAAAATGATACGGGAGGTTTCTTAAAATGATGCGGGAGTCTTCTTAAAATGATGCGGGAGGTTTCTTAAAATGATGCGGGAGTCTTCTTAAAATGATGCGGGAGGTTTCTTAAAATGATGCGGGAGTCTTCTTAAAATGATGCGGGAGTCTTCTCAACGAGATACGGGACTCTTTTCAAAATGATACGGGAGTCTTTTCAAAATGATGCGGAATAACCGGCTGCGCCGGTTATTTCCGGAGTTTGCTTCGCAAGCCTGCGGCTTGCTTGCCGCAAACTCCTGCCGGTGTTGGTGGGGGCGGCGGTGTTGGTGGGGGCGCCGGTTATTCCGGAGTTTGCGCTGCGGCGCTACGCGCCGCTTACCGCAAACTCCTGGCGGTGTTGGTGGGCGGCGGATTTTGGGGGTAGCGGCACTCGGCTCAACGCTCTGCGTTGAGCTTGGGAGTTTGCGCCGCGGCGCGACGCGCCGCTTACCGCAAACTCCTGCCAGTGTTGATTGGGCGGCGGATTTTTGGGGTAGCCCGCAACGAAGTGCGGGCGTAGGGGGGCGCGGCGATGGGGCGGCTATGTGCCGCGCGCGGCATGGAAAACAGCGCCCCCTTCATATTAAGAATCATTGTGAACCTAGCTAATCGCAGGGACAACAACTGACATACCTGTGTACTTTAAACCCACTGGTGGGCGCGGCGCGGACTTTAAAGCCGCTGGCGGCCTGGCGGGAGCGGCCTGGCGGGACCTTATATATTCCGCGGGCTTCTGTGTATTATATACAAACCGGTCTGCCAGCAGCCTGTTGTACTTGTAGGTTTACACTTTTTTCGTTGAAAAAAGTTATAAAACCACGATTATACGGCGTGCTGTCGTAGCGCTACACGCGGATTTGGCGGTTTGCAAGGTAAAAAATCGCTTTGCAGACGATTTTTCAGGATTATTGGCGCAAAGCGCAACAAACCGCTGGGCGGAACAAACACAAACAAAGAATATCCGGGCGGAAGAACGTAAAAATACGAGGTAAATATGTTTGATAAACTGACGTTGAAGGTGCGGGACGCGCTGCGTTTTGTGGCCGGCAAATCGCATATCAGCGAAAAAAATATAGTGGACGCGGTAGACGCCATCAAAATCGCGCTGCTCGAAGCGGATGTAAATGTCCGCGTTGTCAGGCGCTTTGTCAATTCGACAATAGAAGAGACAAAGGGCGAAAAGGTTTTGCGTGCCGTTGACCCGGGCCAGCAGTTTGTAAAGATAGTTCACGACAAAATCACGGCGTACCTTGGCGGCGGGGAACAGGCGCTCGTTTTGAAAAACAAAGATCAGGTCTCCGTAATACTGATGCTGGGCCTGCAGGGTTCCGGCAAGACCACCAGTTCCGCGAAACTGGCGCTGCGCCTTAAAAAAGAAGGGCGCAAACCGCTGCTTGCCGCCTGCGATCTTGTACGTCCCGCCGCCATCGAGCAGCTATCCGTGCTTGCCGCCCAGGTTGATGTGCCCGTTTACCGCGAGGACGGCGCAAAAGACCCGGTAAAGGTTTTTAACGCGGCGCTTTCGTGGGCAAAGAAAAATTTGATAGACACTGTGATCGTCGATACGACGGGCCGTTTGCAGGTTGATGATGTGATGATGGAAGAATTGTCCCGCGTCAAGGCGGCGGCAAAGCCTGACGAGCTGCTTCTTGTTGCCGATTCGATGACAGGTCAGTCCGCGGTCGACATAGCGAAGACCTTTGACGAAAAGATAGGGCTTTCCGGCGTGATTCTGACCAAGTTTGATTCGGATACAAGGGGCGGCGCGGCGCTTTCGCTGAAAACGGTTACAGGCAAGCCGTTAAAGTTTGTAGGCACGGGCGAAAAGCCGGAAGACTTTGAGGTATTTTACCCTGAACGTTTCGCGAACCGCATACTCGGCATGGGCGATGTCGTAAGCCTTGTCGAAAAGGCCCAGGCGGTCATAGACCAAAAGGAAGCGCTGGCCCTGCAGCAAAAAATGTTAAAAAACGACCTGACGCTGGAGGATATGCTTTCACAGTTGCGGGCCGTAAAAAAGATGGGCTCGGTGCGGGAGATGATGGATATGCTGCCCGGCATGGCGGGGCAGGTGAGCGATGACGACATAGAAAAAGCGAATTTCAAAAAGCAGGAGGTGATACTTTGCTCGATGACGTTAAAGGAACGGGCCAACTATTTGATAATAGGCCCCTCCCGCCGCGCCCGCATCGCGCGCGGCTCCGGCACGTCGGTAGCGGAGGTGGCCCGCCTTTTGAAACAGTTTGAAAAGATGCGTAACATGATGAAAAAGATGGCAAAGATGGGACGTTCCGCAAACGCGGCCCGGCTGGGCGGTATGCCGGGCGCTTTCCCGTCCGGTATGATGAGAGGGTAGAAGGCGGCGCCCCCCGCCAGTTGGGTTTAATACGCGGGTAGCGGTATCCAAACGGCTACGAACGGTGTTATGTCCGTCCGGCGCGTTTCTTTTAATTTGCGAAAAACACGGGAGTGCGGCGCTGCGGATTAAAACGGAGAATGGATGGCAAACGAAGGTTTTTACGGGGATGAGGGGCCTATAGCGGCAAGCGCGACCGCGCTTGCCGAAAGCGCGCTGACGCTTGTCCGCGTTTCGGGGAAATCCTGTATAGGCATCCTTGCGGACTGCTTTTCAAGGCCGGAAGCGCTGCGTAAGGCGGCGGGAAACAGCGTTGTTTACGGCTGGATACTGGACGAAGGCAGACGGGTTGATGAAGTTCTGATCAGCGTTTACCGCGCCCCGAAAAGCTATACCGGCGAAGACGGCATGGATATTAGCTGCCACGGAGGGCTTGCCGCCGGACGCGCCGTGCTTCAAACCTTGTATAACCATGGTTTCAGGCCGGCCTTGCGTGGGGAATTCACCTTTCGCGCCTTTTTGAACGGCAAAATCGATCTGACCCGCGCCGAGGCGGTGCTGGAAATAGTCTCGGCCAAAAGCGATACGGGCCGCGGACGCGCCGTTACGCGCCTTTCCGGCGTCCTGGAACAGGAAATACAGCAAATAAACGAACTTCTACTCGATTCTTTGACGGAAATTGAGCTGCTGCTCGATTATTCCGAGCTTGACGGCGTTACTTCTGAGGACGAGGCGCTGCCCGGCAGGAACAATGTCGAGGAGGCGTTGTCGCGGCTCCGCCGGCTTGAACGGTCATACCGCGCCGAAAAACTGTACCGCGACGGGGCGCTCGCCGTGATCGCCGGAAAACCTAACGCGGGTAAATCCAGCCTCTTTAACCTGCTGCTGCGCGAGGAACGGGCGATTATAAGCGAAATTCCCGGCACAACCCGCGACTGGATAGAGGGCTGGATTTCTATCGAGGGCATACCTGTCCGCCTGGCGGACACCGCCGGCCTGCGTGAATCGGACGACTCCGTGGAAAGGCTCGGCATAGAACGGAGTTTGGGACTGCTCGGCGAGGCCGATCTGATCATCCTGGTGCTGGACGGAGCGTCAGGCGGGGCGGCGCAGGCCGCCGCGGACGATTTTATCGTAGACCGGAAAGACACCCCCGTTTTGGCCGTTTGGAACAAGGCCGACCTTGCCCCGCCGCCGGAAAACGCCGCCGGTTTTTGCGCCGCAAATTTTTGCGCGGTAAGCGCAAAGACGGGCGCGGGCCTGGACCTGCTGTACGAAAGGATAGCGGGCGTCCTGGAAAAGACAGCGGGCGCCGCCGCGCCGGACCCGTCCGGCGCGGCGCTTGGCAGCGGCCGTCAGAAATCCTTGATAGACACCGCGATAAACTGCGCCGAAACCGCGCTGGCCGCCCGCGACGAAGGGCTTCCCGCCGACATTATAGCGCCGTCCCTGCGCGAAGCGGTAAACAGCTTAGGTGAAATTACCGGCGAAGTTTCAAACGCCGGCATACTGGAAGCGATGTTCAGCCGTTTCTGTGTCGGGAAGTAGGG
>JAITAE010000093.1 GCA_031284295.1 Spirochaetaceae bacterium | reverse complement strand
CAAGCGTGATTTTTTTACGGGAGTTTAGTATATTATATTATGAATACATTAGAATTATTGGAACGTTTTAAAGGTGAAGAAATATTTCTTAAATCTTGCGAAAAACGCACGCTGGATGCCCAGGAAAAGGCACGGCTCAACAGGAAGGGCAACATGCTGCTGAATCAGGGCGATGTGGAAACCGCGCGGAGAATCTTTATTACTACCGGTTATTCTGATGGTTTATCACGAATAGGGGATTATTACCGTTCAAAGGGACGCGTCATTGATGCCTTGCGAATGTACTGGATTGCACCGGATAAAAAAAAGTCCACCGAACTTATTATGGAACTTTCCTTCATGGTGAAAAACCTTATTCACGAAGGAGATAATGATGATGGGTGATATTAGATTTTTTGAAAACGCTCAGAACGAGCAAATTTTGACCTGCGGTCAGGCTGTTACGGAACTTTCAAAAGAAGGTTACCAGATGTTGAAAGAAAACAGGGTAAACGAAGCCCTGGATTGTTTCAAAAGAATTCTTGAAATGGATACGGAAAACAATTACGCTCTTGTGGGTATGGGGGATTCTTGCCGCAAACGCGGCGCGCATCGCGATGCGGTCATGTATTACGAGCAATGTCTTAACCATCATCCGGGCAACAATTACGCGCTTTTTGGTCTTGCGGATTGTTACAAGGTGATGAATCAGTACTCAATGGCGATCAAGATCTGGAAAGAGTACCTAAAACACGATGAACGTAACGTTACCGTGCTTACCCGAATAGCGGACGCTTACCGTAAGCTGCATGATTTTAAAAATTCCAAAGAAGAGTATGAGCGCGTTTTAGAGATGGAGGCGCACAACCCCTACGCGATAATAGGTCTTGGGCATCTGCACTACGATTTTAAGGAGTACCGCGACGCGTTGTACTTTTGGGAAAAGATGCTGGAAACCCGCAACATGGCATGCGTGGACATTCGCGTACTCACTTCTATAGGCAACTGCCACCGCAAGTTAAAGACATTTGACGATGGTATCGCATACTTCGATGCGGCGCTGCAACGCGAGCCCGAAAATTTTTACGCACTGTTCGGGCTTGGCGACTGCTTCAGGGGCTTGAATCAACCGTACCGCGCCCTTGAGTACTGGAACCGCATACTACAGCAGGATCCCTGCAACAAGGTTATACTGACCCGCGCCGGCGATGCCTATTGCAACCTGGGCGAGTACGACAAGGCAGTGGAGCATTACAACCGTGCGCTTAGCATAGAGTTTGACCTTTACGGCGCTTTGGGGCTTGCCACCATCGCTAAGTTGCAGGGACGGCTGGACGATTCTATAGACCTGCTGCTCAAACTGATACAGAGTGAAGGCAAGAATCAACGTCCTTACCTGGAACTGGCCGATTGCTACCTGCGCAAAAACGACAGGGAACAGGCGGTAAACATACTCAGGGTGTTTCAGCGTCACGGCATACGCAGTAGCGCGGTGCAGGAGATGCTTGAACAGATGGGCGAATGAACGAAGGCCGGTCTTTAAGCGGCGTATCTCAATGAACAGGTATGTCGCTGAGATGCGGCCAGGTCTATGCGCGGCCTTTTCGGCGGTGTGTACAAGGGTTTTAAGGATTTTGTTTTGTATAATGGGGGAGCGGCTTATCGTAAACCGCCGCATTTTCAGGCTATACGCGGCATTTCGATGGCGGGCGGCTCCCCCTCGCTCCAAAAGTTTTGCTAGGGCAAAACGTTTTTCCGCTACCCCCACTACTTTGTTTGTAAATGACGCCGCAAAAACCTTCGCTTAGCGGCGTTCCGCCTCAGGAACTTGAACGTATGCTGCCCCCGCTGCCCCGTTACCGCGCGGAACAGGTATTCGCGTGGATAAACTCAGGCGTCGATTCATTCGAGGCTATGAACAACCTGCCGCTCGCGCTCAGGCGCGAGCTTGACAGCTGTTTTTGCCTGCGAAAAACATCGCTCGTCAAAAAACTTGAAGACGGCGGCGGCGCGGTAAAGCTTCAGATCGGAGTTTCCGGCGGCATGGTAGAAGCCGTAGTCCTTGTTGACGGGGCCGGCAGGCGGACTGCCTGCCTTTCCACCCAGCTTGGCTGCGCGATGGGCTGTATTTTCTGCAAAACCGGACTTATGGGCTTTGCGCGGAATCTTGACGGCGCGGAAATTACCGAACAGTTTTACCATATCCGCAAGTTTTACCCTGACATCGCCAACATAGTGTTCATGGGCATGGGCGAGCCCTTGTTAAACCTCGGCGAACTGCGTAGGGCGCTCGATGTACTCTGCCATACTATGTCACCGCGCCGCGTTACCGTGTCCACCTGCGGCCTTGCGGACGGCATAATCAGCCTTGCCGACGAAGGGCCCGCCGTCCGTCTTGCCGTTTCGCTCACCAGCGCCCGCGAAGACCTTCGCGGGCGGCTTATGCCGGTAAGCGCCGCAAACCCGCTTTGGCGGCTGAAAGAAGCGCTGCGCTACCATCAGGCGCGGCAGCGGCGGCGCATAACGCTGGAAGCGGCGCTGCTCGGCGGCATAAACACCGGCGCGGAGGACGCCGCCGCCATTGCGGCCTTCGCGGAGGGCCTGGACATCGTTATAAACCTTATCCCGTGGAATCCGGTGGAAAACCTGAGTTTCGAAGGCCGGCCCCTAAAAGAACCGTCCGCCGCGGAGCTTGGCCGCTTTTGTGCCGAACTGGGAAAACGCGGCTTAAAAACCGTACTACGCCGAGGGAAGGGGCGCGGTATCTCCGGCGCCTGCGGGCAACTCGGCGCCGCCGGTAAGGATAGCCCTTGAAAGTCAGGCGAATCCCTGACTTCAAAAACAGGCTGTAAAAACGATACTTCCCAGGTGGGAGCATTACCATCCCGTTAAAAATATAGCGTGTTATTCTGCTTTGGGGTTTAATACCCCGCCGCTCTGCGGCGGGTAGAATCAGTAACACTTACAAAAAAATGGTAGTACCCCCCCCCCCCCTTGTGGGCGTGATATGCTACCAGGGCGCACGGACAAGCCTGTCGGCCCGGCCGCGTAGCGTAAGGTCGGCTAGAACCAGGGCAGTCATTGCCTCAACAACGGGCGCGGCGCGCGGGCATACGCAGAGATCGTGCCGTCCGTGTACTTCAAGCTCAACCTCTCGGCCCAGCCTGTCAACGGTAAGCTGTTTCTTCGGGATTGAGGGAACCGGTTTGAACGCGGCGCGGAACACGAGTTCCGCGCCGCTTGAGATGCCGCCCAGTACCCCGCCCGCATT
>JAITAE010000081.1 GCA_031284295.1 Spirochaetaceae bacterium | reverse complement strand
GTTAAAGGCTTATGATCGATTAACAGGGAGGGATAGGAGCCAAATGACGGCGAAATTTGAAGATGCGGTACGTTTATACAGTATGAAACGCTGGGATTCGGCGCTTCAAGCTTTTCAGGGTGTAGACGCTTCCAAGTTTAGCACTGAGGAAAAGACGGAGCTTGCGTACTATATGGGGCTTTGCTATACAAAACTGGAACGGCATAACGACGCGATACTGTATTTTGAGCAGGTTGTTACCGGTGAAGCGAGTCCGCTGCGTATATGCCAGTGCAGGCTAACGCTCGCGTATATCTATATGATTACCAAGCGTCCGCGCATGGCGGAATTTGAGCTTGAACGTCTTATCAAGAACGGTTTTAAGTCCGTTCAGATATATACGATGATGGCTTACGCAGCCTGGATGCAGAAGCAGTTCGACCGCGCCGTCAAAATGTACGAAAGCGCGCTCGATATTGACCCGGACAACACCACCGCGATGAACGGACTCGGTTTCTTGCTGGTTGAAAACGGTGCGGACTTAAGGCGCGGCCTTGATCTGTGCAGGAAGGCGGTTGATAAACGTCCACAGAACGCGGCTTACATGGATTCGCTCGGCTGGGCCTACTATAAAACCGGCCAACTTGTGGAAGCCCGGCAGTGGCTGCGCCGCGCGCTCGATCTGGCCCCGCGCCAAAAAGATATTAGTTCGCACATGAAGATACTTGTTGCCAACGCTTCGTAGGTGATCCATGAAAAGCCTGCGCCGCCCCGCTTTTTTGACAGCCTTGTTCACCGTGCTTTTTGTATGCGTCGTTCTTCCGGCGCAGGACAACGCTGTTTCAGGCAGCGATATTGACTCGCTGCACGCAACCGAATCGTTCAGGCTCGGCATTGAGGCGTACAACCGCAATTCCTTTAACGAATCGATATACGCGCTTGAACAGGCCCTTTCGTGGAAGCCGGACGAGGCGCTGATTCTGAATTGGCTTGGACGGGCGTACTACCGTTCAGGGATGGAAAACATAGCCCTGCGGCAGTGGCAAAACGCGGTCGGGATATACGGCCCCTCCTCACCGGAAGCGTTACTTATCAACAGTTGGATTGAACGTGTCGGTTCGCGCCGTAGCGTGTTTCCGGCGATGAACGAAGCGGACCGTTACGTCGAGATCGGCCATTTTCCGGGCAGCTATGACGGGATCACAAGTTTCGGGCAGCCTTCCTCCGTCCTGCCTGAAAGAGACGGTTCGCTGTGGGTCGCGGCTTACGGCAGCAACGAGATCGTCCGCCTGGATGTGAACGGGGTTATACATTACCGTGAACGCGGGCCGGTTGCCGGTTTCGACAGACCTTTCGCGCTGGCGCGCGGCCTTGACGGCAGGATTTATGTTTCAGAATTCCGCGGGGGGAGAGTCAGCGTACTTGACGCGGACGGAAGGTGGCTTTCACATATAGGTTCAAAAGGTATAAACCCCGGTCAGTTAAGCGGACCGGCCGCCATTAGTATTGATGATGAGGGTTACCTGTACGTTGTCGAATTCGGTAACCGCCGGGTTTCAAAATTCGATCCCGACGGCGCTTTTATCAACAGTTTCGGCTCGAAAAGCGCGGATTTCTCAGGGTTTTTGGCGCCGTCCGGCATCGCCTCGCGGGGCGGCGTGGTTTATGTGGCGGATGTGCTGGCAAAATGTATCTATTCTTTCGATTCAAACGGCTTTTACCTTGGAATCCTGGCCGGAGGCGGCCTGGAGGGGCCGGAAGGTCTACACTTTTTGGATGACGGCAGACTACTTGTCAGCGACACAAAGCGCTTGTTCGCCATTGATACCGGTACCGGCATAATCCGTCCGCTCTCGGCTGCGGGAAATTCGCGCATTCGCTTCATTGACGGTGTAATCAATGCAAACGGGGAACTTATGGCGGCGAACTTCGATTCGGATGAGGTTACGGTACTCGCCTCGATGGACGAGATAGCTTCCGGGCTCTTTGTGTCGATAGACCGCGTGGTAAGCACCGAATTTCCCAAACTTACTGTTGAACTCCGTGTCGAAGACAGCCGCCGCCGGTCCATCGTCGGCCTTGGGGAGTTAAACTTTACGCTGACCGAGGACGGTCAGCCCGTCAAAAACCAGACCCTGGTTGCATCGGGTAACGCGGCAGGGATGGCCGATGTAACTATTCTGCTGGAAAAGTCGCCAGGCTCATTTCCTTTTCAGGACAGCATGGCCGCCGCCCTGCGTGACATAAACGCCGCGCTTGAGGGTTCCGGCAGCATCGTTTCCATCATTTCCGCCGGGGAACAGCCTGTACGTGAACGCTTTAACCCGGAAAGCCCGGCCTCGCTCGCCGCGACCGCGCGGAGCGAGGCCGCGGCGTTCTCCCCACGCTGGCGCTTCGATCTGGCCCTTCGTCTCGCCGCCACCGACCTGTTGGGCCGGTCTCCCAAACGTTCCATCATGTTTGTTTGTTCCGGCAAGGGGCTAGGCCAGCTTGCGTTTGAACAGTACAGCCTGTCGGAGCTTGCCGCGTATATGGCAAATAACGGCATCGTTTTTCACGCAATTCTTGTAGGGGACGAGACCGAGACTGATGGCGAAGAAATCCGCTTTCTCTGCGCGGAAACCGGCGGCAAGGCCGTAAGGCTGTACAATCCCAAAGGCGTCACGCCGCTAATCAAACAGCTTGTCTCCGCGCCGTCAGGCTCCTACTTACTAAGTTACGAGTCCTCTATCCCTACAGACCTGGGCAGAGCCTTCCTGCCGGTCGAGGCCGAGGTCTACCTGCTTGAACGTTCAGGCCGCGACGCGGTAGGTTACTTTCCCCCGTTAGAATAGCGCGGACGCCGCTTCCACATAATGTCCGGTATGCGCCGGGTTTAACAGGAATGAACCGGTGAGTGAGCGGTGAGATGCTATGAACGACAGGTATTACAATTTGGTAAATAAGTATGCTTTGAAGTATGGTACATTGCTCATCAAGGCGGTTATCTCAAACAGTCCCTCGGACTCCTGGGCAATTTCCTGTATGCCGGCGGATACCTCCTGCAGTCCCGTGCGGTTCATGTCGGAAGCGGCGGCGCTCCGGCAAAGCGGGCGGGGCGTGGGCCTGTCCCTATTCTCGGTTCAGGAACCGTTTGTCAAAGGCGGCCTTCCCGGCGTTATCTGCCTCATGCTGCATTGCTATATGGAAGAACACGCCGT
>JAITAE010000252.1 GCA_031284295.1 Spirochaetaceae bacterium | reverse complement strand
GCGAAGGTGCGTATACCGGGCTGATGACGACCGGGCTGGTCAATCCGGCGGCGCTCTATTAGACTCGTTGTATGTACAACAAACTGGTTGATGAACTTGCGGTTTGCGGCCTGAACGCGGTTAAGGCCGCCGCGCAGTGTCATCCGCAGAATATAAACAGACTCTTCCTGCGTCAAGAACTGCTTTCAACTTTCGGGGATTTATGCCGGCAGCTTGCGGCGCGTAAGCGGCCCTACAAAATCTGCGATGATGAGGAATTGCTGCGTATATGCAAGCACCAGCATCACCAGGGTGTGGTCGCGATGGTAAAGGACGCTGATGTCGAACCTCTCGCATTGAGCGATCTTGAACTGTGGGCGGGCGAGGCAAAGACCGGCGTCGTGCTCCATTCCGTGGGAAACGAACTGAACCTGGGCGCAATCGTAAGGGCGGCGGCTTTTTTCGGCGTTCATTTTGTAGTTATCTCGGAGTTGGACACGGACGCGCGCCTGACTACCGCCGCCTACCGCGTCGCGGAAGGCGGCATGGAACACGTAGTGATACGTTCCGTAAAAAAAACGGAGTCCTTCCTGCGCGACGCTTCCAAAAAGCTGTTCACGATAGGCACGGATACGCGCGCGCGGCTCCGTATAAGCGATTTGCCGTCCCTGATGACGGGGCATCCCGGCGTTGCGCTGGTTCTGGGCAATGAGGAGACCGGCCTGCCGCCTGATGTAAAACAGCACTGCGGCGCACTGCTGCGGATTCCCGGTACCGGCAACATGGAAAGCCTGAACGTGGCCCAGGCCGCCGCCCTGTTTCTGCACGCGATATACGGGGCGTAAGCATAGTGTGGCGGGGCGCTCCCGGTGACGCGAAGTAAGCCGGTACTTGTAACGGCGTCCTTTGAGAAGGGCAGGGGCAGCGGGCATCTTGTCCGCTGCGGGCTTTTGGTGCGTGACCTGCGCAGGCTGGGACGGGACGCGCTTCTGTACCTGCCGGGGCTGGGTGAAGGGAGGACGGAGGCCGAGGCGCGTGAGGTTCTTGCCCAGGTAATCGAAAATCTTGATGAGGTTCCGCTGGTATGTGACGGAGACGCGCCGCGCCGCGATTGGGACTTTGTCATTTTTGACCGCTTTGCCACGCCGGCGCGGGAATTTAACCGCTTTTTCGGCGCAACGCCGGTGATCGGCATAGACGAAGGCGGCCCGGAAAGGCCGCGTTTTGACTTCCTGCTCGACCTGCTGCCGTCCCTGCCTTCCCGCCCGCCGCCAAACACGCTCAGGCCGGACCTGCTCTGCCTGCCGGCCAAGCGGAAAGATGCGGGCGGGGCCGCCGCCCCGCTAAAGATACTTGTAAGTTTCGGCGGGGAGGACGCGGCGGGGCTGGGGCCCGTAACGGCGCGCGCCTGCGCCGTTACGGGCCTTGCCGAGCTTACCCTGGTAAGCGGCGCGTTGAACAGGGAAACTGCCGGCGGGGCGGCGTTCACCAGCCTGCCTTTTATCAAAAACCTGCGCGACAGGCTTGCGGAATACGATCTTTTGATAACGCACTTTGGGGTCTGCGCGTTTGAGGCCCTGTACGCCGGCGTTCCCGTTCTGCTTGTATCACCGGATCGCCTGCACGAAGCGCTTGCCCGCGCCGCCCGGCTTTTTTCAGCCGGACGCGGTGTAAAAAGCGCCGCCCGGCTTGGCCGCCTGCTCTTTTCAGGCGGACGGCTCAACACGGCTTTCCTTGGGGAACTCACGGAACGCTGCGCGGAGGCTGCGCGGAGGTACAAACTTGACGGGCCGCCGCCCGAAACGCTTGCCGCGTACATCAACAGGCTGGAGCCAAAAGCCCTGCCCAGCTGTCCGCTTTGCGGACAGCAGGGCAGGGCCGCCGCCCGTTTCCGGGACAGGACTTACCGCCGCTGCCCGCGCTGCAACACGCTGTACATGAGCCGCGCCGGGCCGCCGGATATCCGGTACACGGAAGCGTACTTTTTTGAAAACTACAAGAAACAGTACGGCAAAACGTACCTGGAAGATTTCCCGAACCTTACCGCGCAGGCCCGCCGCCGCCTGACCGTAATCAAGGGGCTGCTGGAAAACGGCCCGCGCGGCGGACTTCTGGACATAGGCTGCGCCTACGGCGCTTTTCTTTCGTGCGCCCGCGGCGAAGGCTTTCACGACTGCGCCGGAATAGACGCCTCCGCCGGCGCGGTAATGTACGTGCGCGATAAACTGAATATAAACGCGGCGCGGGGCCTTTTCCCTGATGACGGATTGCCGCAAACCTCGCGTAAATTCGATGTGGTAACATTGTGGTACGTGATAGAACACTTTGAAAACGTAAAAACCGTTCTTGAAAAAATATACAGCCTCTTGAACTCAGGCGGCTTACTCGCCTTCTCCACACCTAACGGTTCCGGCATTTCAGGGCGGCTTTCGCGGAAAAGAATTTTGGAAAAAAGCCCCGCCGACCATTGGACTGTATGGGACGCCCGCCGCGTAAAAAAAGTTTTGCGGCGTTTCGGCTTTGCCGTAAAAAAAGTAGTCATCACAGGCCACCACCCGGAACGCTTTCCGTTCTGTTCGCGTCTGACCGGCGGACGCGGCATCGTCTACAGGACTGTTTTGGCATTGAGCAAACTGCTCCGCCTGGGCGACACATTTGAAGTGTACGCCAAAAAAATCCCCCAAAGGAAGCGCTGATTGCGTCAACTATGTTGGCGCGCGGCATCCCCCAAGGTTCGCCCCGGCCAAGTAATGCGTCAACCTGTAAATTTTAAAGGGGAGAAGTCTCTCCCCTAGTTCCAGCCGCATAGCGGCTTCCACTACCCCTCTCTACGGGGGCAAGCATAGTCTGTCAATCAGCCCCCGTAACGCCCCCGCCTACTCGTACCGCGTACCCCGATGTAGGGAATATGCGCAATAGACCCCTCGCCCCAGCATTTCCTCGTGTCAGAGGGGCTGATTCTGTCCCGGAAATGGGCCCGCCTGCCCCGTATACCTTCCGCCCTGGGAAAGGTTTCGGCTGTCTTGGAAGGTATACCCCCGCCGTGAAAGAGGGTCAGTATGCCATGCGCCAAGCCCTCTAGCAGCCTGTTGCAGGGTAAAAAGTCGCCTAATCGGCGATTTTTCAGGTTTTTTCGCAGTGGGGTCTGCGTAACAGCCCCACAGTTGATAAACTTCCATGCAGAATGAGCCTCCGGAGGAGGCTCTTGCGCGAAGCGCAACAAACTCTATACAACCGGTAGTCTTTCAGTAAGAATATACCCCATATCATGGCGTACACCTCCAGAGTGTGTATAAACCGTAACTACGCGAAATACCCAAAAAATTTTGTTTCTTTTCACCATAATTCGTTTACTGAGCGTACTTTATAACGCTTTTTAACAAGAACTTCACACCTTTCACCCACTACCACTTTTGCGTTAGAAATTGATGAGGGCTTTTCCACAAGGCTCCTTAAAAAAATTATGGATAATCGAAGTCCAAGTACTATTCCAAAATTGAAGTTTTTGAATAGCCTCGTTTATTTAATATCTATTACCGCATAATTACCCAAATCAACAATATCGCCGAGTTCTATTTCAATAGAACTTTTATAAATTGGTCCGCCAATTACCAAAGTGTGATATTCCCCATTTTCACCGCAAACATCTGCTCCAGCCGCTCGAATTTTATCCAAAATATTTTGGTTAAGCGTTTTACCCAGAAAATCTGTATTAAGAAACTTCTTTTCAACACATTTTATTACAGTCGTAAAACCAACATTTAATTCTTCTGATATTGCATTCTCTCGGTCAATCCCCAAATCGGCGCTATGCATTCCAATCCGTCATTCATGCATCTCTTTTTATTCGCAGTGGGGTCTAATACCCATAGGCACTAACTTATATTTGACAAACTATCGGTTTAATGATATATGGTAAAAAAACACCGGAGCTTTGTAATATGCCGTCAATAGCTCAGTTATTGCCGCTGCTCGGAAAGGATTACGAGCAGAAATGTACCGAACTTGGGATTATAAAGCGTGTGCGTGAAATCAAAACGCCCGCCGACTTAATGA
>JAITAE010000245.1 GCA_031284295.1 Spirochaetaceae bacterium | reverse complement strand
ATAACCTTTTCCCGCCCGTCAAGCACGGCCTTGAACAGCATCGCGAGCCGCTCAACCTGCTCCCGTTTTTCGGCGCTGCGCAGCGCTTCTTTCGACACGGCAAACCATGTCGAGGATTTAAGCAATGTGTCTATGATGACGAGGCCGTTATCCCGCAACGTCTGACCGGACGCGGTATTGTCGATAATCATGTCAGCGTCATCCGGCGGAAACACTTCCGTAGCTCCGTAGGTACGGACAATTTTGTAGTTGTAGCTATTTTGTTTGAGGTAATTTTCCGCAAGCGTAACATATTCCGTTGCCACAACTATTTTTCTTGAAAGCAGCAACTCCTTTTCGATGCCGGCGGGAATCGCGGCGACAATGCTTACCCTGTCAAAGCCCAGATCGAGCAGGAGTTCCACGTCCGAGCCGTGTTCTGTTATCCAGTCTATGCCGGTAAAACCCGCGTCATGGCTGCCCAGTTCAAGCAGTTGTCCGACATTCTGAGGCTTCATTATTTTTGCGTCAAGCCAGTCCGCACCCATATCGGGGCGGTAAGTTCTGTCGGAAAGCCTTATCGGGAAACCCGCGTCACGGAATAAATCCGCGACATTGTCATAAATCCTGCCCTTGGGTATTAAAATTCGAAGCGCCATTATTCTGGATAGTTAAGGTTTTCTTTCGCGGCTTTTCTTAGAAGCGCGGCATACCGCGCCGCCTCCCATTTTGCCATGTTGAGGTTCTGCTCGCTGTAGTTGCCGCACTCCGCCGGATGAGCGCCGGGTATAGGCCCGTCAAATTTATCTATCCAATCCAGTAGTTCAATCACAAGCGGAAGAATGTCCCCGGAACTGTAATCGCCCTCAAATATCACATAAAAACCGGTACGGCAGCCCATAGGCCCAAAGTAAACCGTACGTTCCGCCCATTTTGCGTGCGAGCGCAAAAAGGTCGCCGCAAGATGTTCGATAGTGTGAATCGCCGGCATATCCATGACCGGCTCTTTGTTGGGCCGCTTGAACCGCATATCAAATGTGGTAAGCGTAGTCCCGCCGAATTTATCCTTGCGCGAAACATAAAGTCCCGGCAACAGGCGCAGGTGATCAACCTGAAAACTGGCAATTTTTTCCATGAAATCCTCTCAATAGTGAATGATTTTAACAGTAAATAATTTTAACAATCCACGCCGCGGTATTCAAGGCGGCCAGCCGCGTTAGTCGCTGCCTGTTTTAAACCGGTCAATTCAGTATCATGCCGCTCACCTTTTTAAGCGTTACCCTAACAAATCGCAGCAAATGTTGAGTAAAACGTGCGGCATTTTGCCGTTTTTAAGAGTAAAGCCCGTTATCCGTTTACATCGATCCAATGTTACAGCAGGCCACCGTTGACATGGCGCGTAAACGCGCTATTATAGGCGGCATGGTTTCTATAACATAGTCGATGTCCGCCTCTGTGTTACCCCAGCCCAGACTAAAACGTATCGAGCCATGTGCAAGCTCCGGCCACACGCCTATCGCCATCAACACATGGGATGGATCGAGGCTGCCGGACGCGCAGGCGGAACCGGTGGATGCCTCGATACCCTTCAAATCCATCGAAAGCAGAATCGACTCACCCTCCGCGCCGGGAAACGAAACGTTAAGCGTATTCGGCAGCACATCCGCCGGATGTCCGTTAATTTTTATCGTAGGTACATTGGCAAGCAAACCCTCGCGCAGCCTGTCCCGTAACGCCGCTATCTTTTTGCCGTATACGGAAAGCTCTTTTTTTGCGAGTTCCGCCGCCCGTCCGAAACCGAGTATGCCGATATTGTTGTATGTACCGGCCCGCAGGCCGTCCTCTTGGTGCCCGCCGTGAATCAGCGGGTATAGCGGCGCTTTTTTCCGTATGTATAGAGCGCCTATTCCCTTTGGTCCATATATTTTGTGCGCCGACAGGGTAAGATAGTCAACGCCAAGTTCATCAACATTAAGCGGTATCTTTCCGGCAGCCTGCGTCGCGTCCGTATGCATCCATGCGCCGACATCTTTCGCCATTCGGGTAATCTCTTTGATGTCCTGTATCGTGCCTATCTCGTTGTTCGCCATCATCACCGAAACAAACAGGGTTTTGTCGTTCAGGGCGGCTCTGTAGGCATCCATTTTGATCTTGCCGTACTCGTCAACCGGCAAAAAGGTAACATTCATCCCCAATGATTTTAGGTAAGATGCCGAATTCAGCACACAGGGATGTTCAATCGCGGTCGTTATTATACCGGCGCGCCCTTCCGTAAAGACGGCACCGTTAGGGGCGCTGGCGAGGCGGCGCATCGTTTGAAACACCGTGTTGTTCGATTCTGACCCGCCCGAAGTAAATATGACCTCCCCGGCGGCGGCGCCTATTAGAGCGGCGACAGCTCGCCGCGACTCTTCCACGCGGGCGCGTGCCAGTCTTCCGGCCTCGTGCATACTGGAGGCATTCCCATATATATTAAAGTCCTCGATTATCGCGTCTCGTACCTCGTTACGCAACGGCGTAGTGGCATTATAATCCAAATAAACATGACGTAATGGCATTTTTTACTCCGTAAAATAATTCCCAAAGGGAACTGTACAAACCAATCCCAAACCCGTGGATTAGGGCAGTCCAAACTATAACTTAAATATATAACCTTTGAATCATTCCGTCTATCAACACGCGGTAATCTCGCGGAGGGGGGGCATCCTTAGAATACTAAACTTGCTTTATTTTCATCGCGCTTGCGCCCGGATGAAACTTCGCGCAGCAAATTCGCGGCGCGGTATTAAACCAGATTTTGAAAATGAACATCACCGCACTGAAGTCTCACCTTGTGCGGTAAACTTTGCGGCGGGCTATTAGTCCACACTACTGCGAATGAACGGCGGCGAATCCGTACCGCGCCCCGACTCACGCATAATTTTTACCTCAAATTGAAAGTACATTTTTAGTAGGACGGCGGCATCGCCGCCGCGAGCCGTCCGCATTGACGGCTGCGCGAGGGACAAGCTCAATAACTAAAATCTATAGCCAACCGCGAGTTTTATCGGTATTTTGCCTTTAAAATTGGAATCGATAAAGTCTTTTATGTCATCTTCGTCTTTAGTGTTGAATGTAATTCCGAATCCCAGTTCGCCGCGGAAATACAACGACTCGGTTATATCGTAGTCAACGCCGGCGCCAAAAACCAGCGATAATGCATTGAACGCATTGGCTTTCGTATTATCACCTTCGTCTTCAATTTCCGTTCCGTCGATAGATGCCCCAAGATTGATTCTATAATCGATGCCGGCAAACGGGAAAAGCACAAGTTTTTCGCTAATTGAAATCGGGTATTTGCCGAATACGCCTATCAGCATATCGGTAGT
>JAITAE010000208.1 GCA_031284295.1 Spirochaetaceae bacterium | reverse complement strand
GACTTGGGTGTTCAAATAACTGATGAACAGATGTTAGAGATAAAACTACGGGGGGACAAATTCCACAAGGATTGGAATTATACTCTACAACCTTCGGTACTCAATATGTAGTGTTTATTTTTGGGAGAGCCCTTAGAGCGGTTATTGGGGCTTATGAAGAAAGTCTGCGACGTGACCTGCCGGAAAGAGATCAAGGGGGAAAAAGTACCGAATGACCAGAAGTTATTTTCGATATATGAATTGCATACGGATATAATAGACTTGTTCGATAACCCGGTTGGTTATCTCATAGTCTTGCAGTTTTTAGGCTAAAAGCCTGCGAACCGAAGGTTCGACAAAACTGCGTTTTTAATGGAAGTTGTTCGGAAACTGAAGTTTCCAAACAACTCTAATGTATACTCGCCTTTATCCTTGTCTATTGTCTTGAAATCACCCGCAAAAAATGGGGGGGGGGGGGTGAAACCGTACATGGGGCCCTGGTCAAGGATATAGCCCTGCGCGTTGTATACATGCACGGTAATCTCATCTTTGGTAAACGCGGACGGTACCGGGACAAGGCTGTTGCCGTCCGTGTAGGATGCTATCGTGTACACAATCGCGCCCGGCGGCAGTATACTTATCACGAATTCCGTCTCTACCCTGGCGTACCTGTGCGTGTCGTTCAGTACCAGCGTTACGGTCATGGTTTCGTCCTCCGTCTAATACTTGCCGTCCTGCTCAACGTAATAGTCCAGGCCGGGCACGAGGACCTCTATCTTGTCCGTCCCATTTTTGCCGGAAACCTCCAAACCATACTCCGGAGCGGCCCATTCTTCGGCTGTCTGTGGCATACTCACTTCATCACCAACGATTTGAAAGGTGTTTATTTTCGGGAATCTAGTTACAAAAATCTCTTTTGCCGAAGTAAGCTCGTCTACCCTTTCTTTCAACGGCTCCACCAGGGGCTGGTTCCATATATCACATCGCGTCAGCAACGCGAGACAGAGCACCTGCAAAAAACGGCTTTTTCATGACACACTCCTTAAATCACAAATAGCATACTGGGATATTATAATAAATTATCGCCGGCAGGACGTAACCACTCCTCATTTCTCATTCTTCATTCCAGACAACTCACAGCCGCCTGGCGGCGGCTTCAGCGCCCGCTGCTCAGGCCGAATCCCCCGGCAAACCTGACACAATGCTTCTTGTTATGGAGTGGGCCGGAATATAGATGAACTGCTTAATTTAGGTTACTATAAGGATTCAATATGGTTCAAAACGACGGTTTGCAAGTTTATTACGGGCTAATATCGCTGGAAGATATGCGCGCGACACACAGGCGGATTCTAGAGAGGGCGGAGGCGATTGAGGCCTCCACCAGCATAGGTGGTATTCCGGCAGAAGAAGTACGCAGAACTCATTTCAGAATCATAGCAAAGGCCGAAGCGTTGCGTTACGCCGATAAAAAAGAATGGCCGGAGGAAAAAAACACTTCTGTTGATTACCAGGATACTGACAGATACGCTGTTTCTGACGAGGATTCAGGCGTATATGGCGAGCCGCTTGTCCTACCAGAGTCGCCGGCGGACGCAAAAACGGAGATTCTTGAGGAGGTAAGGCCTCAGTATAAACTGGAGGAAGGCTGGAATAACGGCGCCGGGCAGGCGGGGCAGCCTGAGTTTCCAGATGAGCCGATGCCGGGGGGAGAGCCCAGTAGTATAGTTTGCGGTGAAGCCGTGGCCGGTGAAGCCGCGACCGGTGAAGCCGCGACCGGTGAAGCCGCGACCGGTGAAGCCGGGGCCGGTGAAGCCGCGACCGGTGAGGCCGTGGCCGGTGAAGCCGCGACCGGTGAAGCCGTGGGCGGTGAGGCCGGGGCCGGTGAGGCCGGGGCCGGTGAAGCCGGGGCCGGTGAGGCCGTGAGCGGTGAGGCCGTGGGCGGTGAGGCCGTGGCCGGTGAAGCCGGGGCCGGTGAGGTCGTGGCCGGTGAAGCCGCGACCGGTGTGGCCGTGGCCAGGCCGAAGGGGGCGCGGCGGACCCGGCAAACGGCAATGGTGCGGCTGCCGATAGCCGTTAAACTGGTCGGCATCGTTACGATACTTCTTATGCTGTCGCTCGGTACACTAACGGCGCTTGTTTCCATCCTTGTCAGCGCGGATGTGAGGCTGACCGCCGAAGATAATAATTTCAGCGTAAACCGGCGTACCGCGGAGGCGGTTCAGACTAGGCTGCGCGGTATTGGCGCCGCCGCTGCCTTGTTTTACAATGATCTTGCCGCGGTCATGCTTACGTTTGGTTCCGCCTCGGAGGAAACCGTAAACAAGGAGGCGCGTTATTTTTTTGCCCAGAATCCGCAAATTGCCGCAATAGTAATAGACGACAGCGATTATTATATAAACGAAACCTTTTTTGTGAACTACAGTATCGATACGAATATGCCGCGTTTATGGAACGAGACGGACGGCAGCGAGCTTGCTGGTATCCTACAGGGCAAGGTTCTGCTGCGCAATGCGACGCCGGTTTTTGGTATACCGATGGCCGTTATGCGCCTGCCGCTCGGATCTTCCACCGTCAATGTGTTTTTTGATTCAGGAACGCTCAATGCGATGCTGGGAGAAGGTTACAATACTTCATTTTTGCTGAATGAGCGGGGTGACGTGATCCTGCATAAAGATTTTGATGTTCTGCGCCGCGGCGCCAATTTCTATCAGCTTCCGTTTGTAAAAAACATTTTGGACAATTTGAGTCAAAACATACAGAGCGTATACACGGACGAGGATGGCGTAAAATATTTTGGCGCTGTGCAGAGACTGAATATCGGAACTTCGGTACTGATTACCATCATACGCGCAGGTACAGTTTTTGACGGAATTGTGAAGACGACCACCAGGAACATCACGTTAAGTATAGTTGTGCTGCTTGTATCAATCATTTTTATAGTTCTGTTTTCAAAAACCATAAGCAAACCGTTGCGCTCCCTTACAAACGCGGTGCAAAAAATAGAAGAGGGTAATTACGATTTACATCTCAAAGTTACGAGTAATGACGAACTGGGCCTTTTAACGCAAAACTTCATCGACATGGGGAACAATCTTGAAAATTTTGAAAAATTCACCAACAAGACAATAGTAAAGCTGGCAAAGCAGGGCAGGCTTTCACGTAGCGGAGAGAACAAAAAAACGACCGTAGGTTTTGTCTTTATCCGCAATTTCGATGAAGTATCGGATGGACTTGACGCCGAAACCATCGTTGATTTTGTAAACGATTATTTACAAATGATGGTTCCCTGTATAACAAGGAATGGCGGCAGTGTTGATAAATTTCTTACACAGGGCGGCGTTATCATAATGGCACTCTGGGGAACTCCGGAAACGGCGGGTAGTCCGAAACAGGATGCCCTTAACTGTATGCGCGCCGTGCTTTCCATGAGGGCCGCGTTACGCTGCCTGAATAAAAACCGCGTGCGCAAGCTGGGCCGCCATATTCCGCTGATACGGCTGGGCTGCGGCATAAATACCGGCGAGATTGTCGCGGGACAGATTGGCAGCGAGGAGCGTATGGAGTATACGGTTATAGGAGACGCCGTAAATCTTGCGGCCCGTATTGAGGGCCCAAACGATCTGTTCGATACGGACATATTAATTTCGGAAGAAACGTACAAATATGTCGGCGATTATCTGCTTACAAAAGAAATGCAAAGTATTGAAGTAAAAGGTAAAGAAAAGCCGCTCCGTATTTTTGCGGTTGTAAATATGCGCGACCCTATGATTGGAAAGGATATGCTCGATGATTTGAAGAATTTTAACGGTATTGACATTGAGGTTTGTAAAAAAAGCATAGGGCCGGAAGGTCCCCGCAATATAAGCGATGTCCGCGAAAGATGGCAGATTGATACCTGACAGTTTTTCTTTGTGGCAGGGGTGAGAGTGGGGAGGGGCAGCATTGCAACGGACAAAACCAGGTGAAAAAAAACATCCGCGCCGGTGATACTGCCTTTAAAAATAAATATTTTGCGGCCTGCGCCGTGTTTGCGCTGCTGTCCCTGTTTGCCGGCGTACAGGCCTCCGCCCAGGACGAAGGCGCTCCGGACGGCGCGTCAGACAATGTGGCGGAGTATACGCCGGACGAAAACGTCGCGTCCGGGGATGCGGGTGGCTCGGCGGGGATCGATGCTGACAGGACGCCGGACGAAAACGGTTCGCAGGATGACGGACTGAACAGCGGCGGCGCCGTTCAGGATGTTTCCAAAACGCCGGGCGGTACGCAAGGAGATGATGCAAACGCCGGCCTGCGTGAAAATCTGATGAATGTCGAGGCGCTCCGAAAGGTGATAACGGATGAAGCGCCGCCCGCACTGGTTTCGATCAATCTGTTTAACAGCGATGTTTCCTTGTTCCTGTCTGGTTTTTGGAAGGGTTCTCTCACGGCTAAGTGGGGAATTTCGACGGGTCCTTTTGGTACAAGCGTTGCGGCTAACGATTCGCCGTTTCTGTTTACGCAGGAAGCCGATTTGAACCTGGCGCTGTGGATACGGGAACGCTGGTTTGTCGAGGCTTCTTTTGAAGAGGATTACGCGGTAAACACTTACCGCGCGGGTTACCAGGGAAAGCCGGGAGAAGCGATTCAGTATGTCGGCATAGGTAACAAGGGGCTGGATTTTCCCGAATTCCCATACCTGGATCTGGGCGGAGATTCCGCTTCGTCTTTCGGTCTGTACGGACGTTTCGGCGGCGGCCCGCTGCGGATACATACGCTTGTACGCTGGGACGACGCCGTCCGTGAGGAGCGCACGTTTGTGGGCGGCAGGGAACGGACTTTTTCTTACCTTGAGGCGTCTTCCGCAATGAAGGGAGCCTCGTTTGTGCTGCCGGACGAAAATATCCCGTCAGAAATCATAGTTTACTTCGAGGACAAGGACGGCGCCCTTATTGACGACGGCGGACGGCGCTGGCGGGAAGCCCGGCCCAGCGAATATGCCGTAAGCTCGCGTTTGGGGCTGCTCGAACTGCGGGCAAGTCCCGATGTAAGGGTTGCCATCTCTTATGACGGAACTTACGGCATGGGCGGCTACGATACGCCCGGTACATTTTTGGGAGATGTACAGGCCATTTTTAGCGAGGTCAATCTGAAAGAATACCCGCAGCCCGGCCAGGAAGACGGCCCGCAGGCTAAACCCGCTATTATCAACATAAACGGCTTAAAGGCGCTACTTATATACGAAAAAGGCACGTTTTCGCCGTTTGAACGCCGGAGCCGTTACAACGCGCCCAACAGCGCCTCGGAAAGCGCCGCCCTCGTTGATTCGTCAGACGGAGAACGTGTAAGCGGTTTTGATGTTAGTCCGCTTGCCGAAACATCGTTCTACACGGATCTGCCGCTCTATGTCTCGGAAGAAACAGGTGATATCATCACGCAAGAACGCCGCGTGTACGATCTTGTACGCACCGATGCCCGTACAGACCCGCGCAGTCCGCTTGCCCGCTGGCCTCTCGCCCGGGATTCGAACGGAAAACCGTGGAACTATCAAGCTTATCTTGGGGCCGGCGAGTCCTACACTTCCGATGTGCGGCTCCGTTTTACGAATTACGGCGCGTCTACCGATTACAATATCGGTTCGGACGTAGTTCCCGGCTCCGTCAAGGTGCTGCGGGCCGGCATGGACGACCCGAATTTTTCGTTCGACCCGTCCTCCGGTACGGTCAAACTGCAAACGCCCGCCACTTTTGACGAAACCATCCGCATCAGCTTCTTGAAACGTTCAAGCGAGCGGCGTAACGGCAGCCTTGCGGTGGGTTTGGGCGCGGTTTACAGCGGAAATGAACATTTCAAGGCGGAGGGGGCGCTTGGCTTGCGCTGGAATTTGGCCGCCGATTCGTTTTCTGAGGAGGGAGCTTCGAGTCCGGGTACTGTTGGTTTTGGAGGGAAAACCACGTGGAGTTACGAAAACCTGAACGCCGTCTTAAGGACGGGGATCGCGTTTGTCCAGCCCGACACGACCGGTATGTACCGCGTTGCGGGCATGGAGGGCAGTGAACAGATTTTGCCCCTGTCCGAAAGCGCCTCGTTCATTTCCGAAAAGCCCGGCGATATACCGCAACTGGTAAACGGCCTGGCGATCGCGGACCGCGCCGATCTTGTATACCGCAATTACAGGAACACGGATGTGCTCGGCACCGTTACGCTGATGGACATTGACTGGAGCGGCGCGGTGGTGGTGAGCGGGAAGGAGGGGCCCTACGCCGCCCGCGACCCGTCGCTGGGCGGCGAGATTCTGGCCGCCGATTTCACGCTGAGCGGCGGTAAAAACTGGGCAGGCTTTCAGTCCTCGCTAGGCGACGGCAGCGCGTTACAGGAAGCGCGCACTATCGAGATACCGTTCCGCTTTTACAACTTTTCAGGCGGCACAACATCACTGCGCGTCGTGATAGAATTCGGCGATCTGGCGGTCAAAGATTCAAGCGGCTACGAGAATCCGGCGCTGACGCTTGCGGCGGAGCTTTACCCGCCGCCCTCTTCGTACCCGCAAGGCTTTCACGAGCAGCCCCGGCTCATAACAATAAGCCTGGACGAAGCCGACCGGCGCAAGCTGGGGAACGCGAAATACCTCAGACTGCTTGTCATCAGCGATAGCG
>JAITAE010000137.1 GCA_031284295.1 Spirochaetaceae bacterium | reverse complement strand
CGCGATTTTTATGCGTTGAAAGATCAAAATCAGATGGAAACTGAATACGAACACGGACCGCTTGAACCGGCATATACATTTTCCCGAAACGGCAAAAACGTGCTTGTTATAATGCTTGACCGCGCGATTTCCGGGTATGTGCCGTATATATTTGAAGAAAAGCCCGAACTACTGGAAGATTTTTCAGGCTTTACCTATTATCCCAATTGTATTTCATTCGGGGCTCATACCACTTTCGGCGCTCTCGCTATTTTTGGTGGTTATGAATATACCCCGCTCGAAATACAAAAGCGGCATACGGAACGTTTGGCAAAAAAACATGATGAAGCGACGCTTGTACTGCCAAAAATCTTTGCCGGCAATTCATTCGATACCACGGTCAGTGATCAGCCGTTTACCGACCCGGCCCTGTGTGACAGCTTTCAGGAAATAAACCGTGTATCCGTTATCAGGAGGTATACGGCGCGTTATCTGGCGACAAATGACAAACTTGAGCTTTTTGACTACAGCAGTCTGCTTAAAAAAAATTTGATACATTTTTCGTTGTTTGTATTTACGCCGCTTACATTCAGGGAAGATATATATGATGACGGGGATTATTTGTCTTCACCGCAAGAATACGAGCTTCCAAAATCTATGGTAGACAACTATGCCGCACTTGAGTATTTGCCTGACATTACAAAGATAACAGACGATGATGCCGCGTATTGTTCAATTATGGTGAATAATCTGACACATGAGCCCGCTTTTTTGCCGGTTCCCGATTACACGCCCGTTGAGTATGCCGGCAGTGGCGGCGGCGGTCTGTTTTCAAATGAAGACAGTTATCATGTCAACATAGCGGCGTATTTATTGCTCGCAAAATGGTTCCGCTTTCTTAAATCAAATAATGTGTGGGATAATACCAGAATCATAATTGTTTCTGACCATGGTGCAAACCTGCACAGTCCGTTTCCAGATAATATAACACTTCCAAACGGGGATGATTTGGAATTTTATCAGGCGCTGCTTTTAGTAAAAGACTTTAATTCCGCCGGGACATCCGGCAATATGCTTAATACGGACAATGAGTTCATGACGAATGCGGATGTGCCTTTTTTGGCTGTACGCGCTCTCATTCAAAATCCGGTGAATCCTTTCACCGGAAAACCTGTCACAACAGAAAAGCGGAACGGCGTGTTTATAACAACATCGCACCTATGGGAACTGAACAAACACGGCAAAAACAAATTCAATATTAAAGACGATCAATGGCTTTATGTCCATGACAATATTTTTGATCCCGGCAACTGGGAAAGGACGGAAAAATGATACTCTATCCACTTTACATTGACCCTGGCACGGGCAGTATGCTGTTTTCGATTTTGATTGGGGCGGCGGCAACGGCATTCTTCGTGTTTCGCGCTTTACTGATAAAAGCAAAAGTGTTTTTTTCAGGCGGACGCACGGCGCACGGCGTGTCTACGGATTCTATGCCTTACGTGATTTACTGCGAAGGCGGGCAGTACTTCAATGTCTTTTGGCCTGTACTTGAGGAGTTTGAACGGCGCAAAATCAGTCTTGTATATCTTACATCGGCCTCTGACGATCCTGTTTTTGAAATGAGGCTGGAGTATATAAAACCGGAGTATATCGGTGAAGGGAACAGGGCCTTTGCCCGGCTCAATATGCTTAATGCAAATTTTGTGCTTATGACAACTCCAGGTTTGCAGGTGTATCAGCTTAAACGTTCACATCTTGTAAAACATTATTCACATATCCTTCACGCGCCGAGCGACGCGACTCTGTACCGGCTTTTCGGAATCGATTATTTTGATTCGATTCTACTCACAGGTTCTTATCAGGCGGACGGAATACGGACGCTGGAAAAATTGCGCGGGCTTCCTGAAAAACAGCTTGTTACCGTCGGATGCACATATCTTGATGTGTATGCCGAAAAAATCATTCATATTTCCAAAGGGGAATCAAATGTTTTTACTGTGCTTGTTTCCCCTTCGTGGGGGCCGTCTGCGCTGCTTTCGCGTTACGGTGAAAAATTATTGTCACCGCTTGTAAGAACCGGCTGGCGTATAATCGTGCGTCCGCACCCTCAATCAAAAAAATCCGAAACCGCGATGCTTAACGCTCTTACGGAAAAATACAGGGATGCGTCAAATATGGAATGGGACTATGAACATGAAAATATACATTCACTGTCAAAAGCGGATATAATGATTTCAGATTTTTCCGGCATAATCTTTGATTATACTTTTTTGTTTGACAAACCTGTAATCTATGTTAAACAGGATATTGATACACGTCCTTACGACGCGGATGATTTATTCGTAGAGTCAGACGGCGGAAGCGCGCTAGAAAATCTATGGCAATTCAAGACACTTGAAAAAATTGGCATTGAATTAAAAGAAGAATTCTTTGATTCCATCGAAAGCGTAATCAGGAATGTCTCCGGCAGCGCTGAGTTAACCGAGGCGCGCCGCGTGTCAAGGAATGAGGCCTGGCAGTACATGGGCGAGGCAGGCCGTAGGACCGCTGACTTTATGATACAAACTGTGAATGGACTAGCTTGCTGAATTTTTTTTTAGGGGGGAGGGGGTAGTGAGGCCGCCGTCATCATTTTCAGGCTTGAGCCGAGGATCCATAGCATAAATCAGCCTTTCTCACGCTGGATTCCAGTGTCAGTCAAAGCGGCGTGGGCGTTTAGGCCCCGGATTTGGGGGGTGGCGGAATACCGCGCTTGCGCGGGATGTAGACAGGGGGGCGCGACAATGGGGCGGCTATATGCCGGACGGCATGGAAAATAGCGCCCCCCTTTTGCATTGTATTAAAGAATCATTAGACTTGTTCGATAACCCGGTTGGTTATCTCACAGTCTTGCAGTTTTTCAGGCTAAAAGCCTTACAAAACTGCATTTTTTAATGGAAGTTGGCGCGGAAACTGAAGTTTCCAAACAACTCTATTAGTGAATCCGGCAAAACTCAAGGACAATAACACTGTTACCAGCGTATGTAAGGCGGCTGGCCTCCAATGAGGACCTG
>JAITAE010000167.1 GCA_031284295.1 Spirochaetaceae bacterium | reverse complement strand
GGGCTTGGTTTTACAAGCCTTGCTTCCAGCGCAAACTTTATATTTACAAAGCCGCCGCCGCATCTCGGCGCCGTCCGCCTTTTCAGCCTGCTCCGCGAAAACGGTGTACTCGTGCGCCATTTTGACAGAGACCGCGCAAGGGACTACATCCGTGTCAGCATAGGTGACGACGCCGGTATGGACAGATTTTTGGAAGTGTGCCGCATGGCAATTAACGGCTAACACTGTTATGTGAAGAGTGATTAGTGATTAGTGATTAGTGATTAGTGATTAGTGATTAGTGAGTAGTGAAGAGTGGTTAGTGATTAGTGATTAGTGAATAGTGAGCAGTGAAGAGTGAAGGGTGAAGAGTGAAGAGGGAAGGGTGAAGAGTGTCGCTTGCTTGCGGGATGCGGGCGCGGCGTATATAATACGATAATGATACACATATTTAGAGGCGGCCGGACTTGTAAAACCGGCCTTTTTTCAGTACTCGCGCGGCTGGCGGTTTTCAGCATCGCGACGCTTGTTTTTAGCGCTTGCGCTACCGCGCGGACGCCGGATGCCGAAGCCCCCCACTGGTCATACGAAGGGGAGACGGGGCCTGATAACTGGTATCTGCTCGACCCCGCATACGCAATCGCCAGGGATGGTAAAGCGCAGTCGCCGGTTGACATTGTTACGGCGGACCTGACAGCGGACCCAGGCATCGGTAAACCGCTTATTTCGTACAGCGAAACATCGTTTGAGGTAGAAAACAACGGGCACACAATCGAATTAACGCCCGTTACGGACGGCAACACAATAAGTATCGACGGCGAAATCTACGCGCTGCGGCAGTTTCACTTCCATGCCCCCAGCGAACATTCGGTAGACGGCAAATTCTTTGACATGGAACTGCACCTTGTACACGGAAACGAGGGCGGCGGACTTGCGGTACTAGCTCTGATGATCGCCGAAGGGCCGGTCAACGAAACTCTCGCGGCGCTCTTTGACAATTTGCCCGGCGAAGTTGGCGGCGAAGAAACGGAAGTGAAAATAAACCTTGCGGATATATTTACGGGCGCCGGTACGGCGTACCGGTATGACGGCTCTCTGACAACGCCGCCCTGCTCGGAAGGGGTCAAGTGGACGGTTTATATGCCCCCGATAACCCTGTCCCGCGCCCAGATAGACGCTTACTTGTCCATTTATAATGGGAATAAGCGCCCCGTTCAAAACAGGTACGGAAGACCCATTTACAAGGCTGAATAATTGTCCGCGCACCCCTAATTCCGTACCCGCCGAGGCGGGTACGGAATTACCCTATGCAGAGGAAAGGTTATTCGCAGTGTGGTCTAACACCCCGCCACCCCCCATCTGATTCCTTACAGAATGTGGACTAACCGCATAGCGGTTAGTCCTATAGTTTGCGCTACGCGCAAACTCAACCTCGTAAACAATGCAACGCTTACAAGATACCCCGCCGCAAAGCCTGCGACTTCAGGGCGGGCGGGTTTCACGCAATTTTAACAATCCTTTAATAAACGGCTAACCGGCGCGGGGTTATGGTTTTTACAGGAGTTGAACATGAAAGGATTTTCAGGACAGGGCGGCTCAGTTTTAAGGCGGAAGGCAAAGGATGCCGTGTTGTATATGTTCATGGCGGCCTCCGCGGTTTTCGTGCTGCTGCTGCTCGTGTTTATAATCGGGTACATAGCCGCGCAATCGGCTGGATTCTTTAACCTTTCCTTTATCTTTGGCGGGGAAGGCGGCGGTTTGCTGCCCATGATTGTTACCACATTGTACATAACGCTGCTTTCACTGGGGATAGCGCTTCCCATCGGGGTAATAACGGCGATATACCTGAACGAGTACGCGAAAGATTCGGGGGTAATCCGCATCATACGCCTTGCGATAGAGACGCTGGCGGGTATCCCTTCGATACTGTACGGGCTTTTTGGGCTGTTGGCGTTCTGCCGCTTCTTCAAAATGGGGCAGTCGATAGCGGCGGGCGCGGCTACGCTCAGTATAATGATACTGCCCATCATAATCCGCACGACGGAAGAAGCGCTAAAGACCATCCCCAACGAATTGCGGCAGGCTTCGCTCGCTCTGGGCGCGACACGCTTTCAAACGATAGCCCACATTACGGCCCCGGGTGCTCTGCCGGGCATACTCACCTCGGCGATACTGGCGATAGGGCGGGTAGTAGGCGAATCCGCGCCCGTGCTGCTCACCGTAGGGATAACCCGCAACCTGCCCCGCTCAATCTTTGATTCGGGGCGCACCCTGACGATACACCTGTACTATCTGACAAAAGAAGCTATCCACCCTGACGACTTCGGCAAGGCGTTTGCCACGGCGGGCGTACTGGTTATCATCGTTGTACTGGTCAACGGCGCGGCGAAAATAATAGCCCGCCCGCTCAAAAAACGTTTGAGCGCGGAATGAGGAGGGAGTACATGGCGGAAAATACCGGAAACAAACTTGATATAAGGGAGCGTGATCTGTTTTACGGCGAATTTCAGGCGCTTAAACAGATTAACTTCACGCTTGGGAAACGCGAGATTGCGGCGCTTATCGGGCCGTCCGGCTGCGGTAAATCTACATTCCTGCGGGCTTTGAACCGGATGAACGACCTGATTTCAGGCTGCCGCATTACCGGCAAAATCATGCTGGACGGCGAGGACATCTACGGCGGCCTTGATGTTACGGAACTGAGGAGCCGCGTAGGTATGGTATTTCAAAAGCCTAATCCGTTCAGCATGTCGATATTCGACAATGTGGCTTACGGCCCGCGGATGCGTGGGCCGCGGAACCGCGCCGCGCTTGCCGCTCTGGTGGAACGCTCGCTTGTGAAGGCGGCGCTGTGGAACGAGGTGAAGGACAGGTTGAAGTCCCCCGCGGTAAGGTTGTCGGGCGGGCAGCAGCAAAGGCTCTGCATAGCCAGAAGTATAGCGATGGAGCCTGAGATAATTCTGATGGACGAGCCGACCAGCGCGCTCGACCCGATAGCTACGGGACGGATTGAGGAGCTGATGGTGGAACTGAAGCGGGATTACAGCATCGTGATAGTAACCCACGCCATGCATCAGGCGTCGAGGGTGAGCGACAGGACGGCTTTCTTTCTGCTGGGGGAGCTTATCGAGTACGGCGGCACGAAGGATGTGTTTACAAACCCCCGCGACCGCCGCACTGAAGATTATATTTCCGGGCGTTTTGGCTAAGGCAGTGAGCCTCGATACGGTAAGGAAGTGAGTAGTGAGTAGTGAGAAGTGAGGGGGCGGTTTAGGCGAGAGGGTTTCCCCCTTATATTAAGAAGCATTGTGAACCCGGAAAATACCGGATGATGAGGGGTATTATGAATACACGTATTCTTTTTTTGGAGGAGCTGAACCGGATACGGCACGATATTTTGACGATGGCGTCCCGTGTTGAGCAGGATTTGGGGAACGCTTGGGACGCGCTGCGGAATAAT
>JAITAE010000150.1 GCA_031284295.1 Spirochaetaceae bacterium | reverse complement strand
GCGGCAGGATTGGGCGCGGGAAGTAAAATCCATCGTCACCGAACAGTATCCCCGGGCGGAAAAGGTGGTGTTGGTGATGGACAATCTGAACACGCACACGCTGTCATCGTTGTATGAGGCATTTCCGGCGGCAGAGGCGTTTGAGATAGCGCAAAAGCTGGAGATACATTATACGCCCAAGCACGGGAGCTGGCTTAACATAGCGGAGATCGAACTGAGCGCCATGACCAGCCAATGTCTTGACCGGAGGATAGACACGTTGGAAAAGCTGCAAAGTGAACTGGCGACATGGCAGCGGGACCGGAACCGGAATCAAAAGACGGTGAAATGGCAGTTTACGGCTAAAGATGCCCGCATTAAGCTGCATGGCTTGTATCCGTCCGTTTAGTGTTTACTGGGTACTAGCAGCTCGCTTATTCTAAAATAAGTATGGTAAGCTCTGTGGGCTCACTGGAGTGGGTATGTAATGAAAAAATACCTGGGGTACACCTGACAAAAGATGAAGGCCTAAGGGGGGGGGGGGGGCAGGTGGAAAACAAGACGCGCCGGCATCTTGATTATACCTTCGGGGATGACCGTAATACGACGAGGAAGAAGGGAGTGCAAAACCCGCAAACGTTGAAGCGGGTAGCGCCGCAATTCTTTCGCCGGTACAAGCGATGTTTGATGACCGGAGTTTGAAGGGTATACGGTTTAACTCGCAATGAGTTTTGAGCGGCACATTGAGATTATTTTCAAGTTGCTCAACGCCCAGGCTATTCGAAACCCCTCCCTCGCTTAATTCATCCTAATTCTATGTGTTTATCCCTCCGTACCCGGCCCATAGTCAGTCTTACTTTTATGTTAAAGGGTGTTACAATAAGGGAAAATGGCAATTCATAGTATCCTCAATCGCGGCTTTTGGGCTTCCATGCTTAAAATTGCGCTACGGCCCTTTAAACGTACCTGCATCGGTACCATAAAATCTATCTTTTACAATTTTTTTTTCTTGCAGTACATGGGGGCGCTTAGTAAAAAAACAAAGGTTTCATGGGTCGATCACCCGCTGGACGAGGAGATACCGTTCATGCCCTCGTTTGTAGGGGTATATATGGATTTTTTACCGTTTGCGGTGCGTACCCAGGCATTTCTTGCCGAAAGTTTCGGCAAGCCGGCCGATCCTTATATAAAAAGCTTCATACATATTATAGGCGAACTGTACGCACGGGCCGCTGTCGTATACAAACGCGGCTTCTCGACCACCCACCGCCCCCTCTGCCTGAGAAAAGCGGCCTTTGTCTCGATACGCATATTCGATCCTCACCTGATGTGCATACCGTCACTGCACGTGATGGTTGTAACACTAACGTACAGAAAGATGTGTCAGATTCTCAAGTGTCTGGGCGCGGAAAAAGAATACGGCGGCGAACTTGAAAGCGTCCGCCGCCATGCCATCGAAATTATCGAGTCCATACTCTACATCAAACAGCATAGCATAAACTGTATAGCTGCCGGGCTCTACGCTATGACCTGCTTTGATGAACAGTTGTTTCCGGCAAGCGAGGCGCGCGATTTTGTCGGAGCGCTTTTCTTAAATGGCGGCCCAGTTTCAGACTCGTCCTCAGCGGCGATAAAAACCCATATTATGAACCTGTACCAAAACTTTCTTGACGCAAGGCCGGAGCACGGAAACTGGGAACAGCCCCTGCTTGATTTTTTGGAGAACGCCGGTCAACGCCGGTATGACGAGCCAAGATCAAGCTGATTCCTGTACTTAGAAACGGTACGGCGGGCCAGCTTGATACCGTGTTTCGCGAGCAGAAAAACGATGTCCTGATCGGAAAGCCGCCGCTTTTCCTGACCGCCGCTTTCCGCCTCGATCATCTCGCGGATTATTTCTTTGACGCCCTCCTGTGAGTACCGCGAACCGGAAGATCCCGCCCCGCTTATTGAATTGCTGAAAAAGTAACGTATTTCAAAGATGCCCCATTCCGTCTGCATATACTTACCGTTTGCCGCCCGGGAAACGGTTGTCTCGTGTACATTTAATTCGGCGGCGATGTCGCGCAGTGTAAGGGGGGCAAGGTGTTTGGGGCCGTCAATAAAAAAAGCCCGCTGAAATTCAAGAATAGCGCGTGTTACGCGCAGCAGCGTATGGTTACGCCGGTTAATTGACTGTATGAACCAGCGCGCCTCCTTTACATTCTCGCGGATAAAGTCCCGATCCGCGTTTTTTAGTCCGTTTCCGGTCTTTAAGTGCGACTGCTCCATAAAGAACGGCTGTATTCCAAGTACGGGAATCTCCTCGTCGTTCAGCATGATCGAAAATTCACCGTTTTTGCGCAGCACCTGTATATCAGGAATGACAAAACGGGCTTTCATCGCGCCGCCCGAATTCCACTGCCTGCCTGGAAAAGGGGAGAGGGACTTTAGCTTTTCAAACAGTGAACGAATTTCGTCAACGCTCAATTTGAGCCTGCGGGCAAGCTCCGGCAGTTTTCCACGTTCAAGCTCAGGCAGGCAGGGGATAAGTAGTTTTATCTTTTCAGATTCACCGTAGATCAGGCCGGCCTGTACCGCGAGGGCTTCTTTGTAGTCCGAAGTGCAGCAGCCGTTTGGTTCCAGCCTGCGTACAAACTGAAGCGCCCTTTCCAGCGCGGGCGGCGTCACGGCGTTCGCGCCGCTAAACAAGCTTTCCAGCGGTTCCAGGTTAAACCCGTCGCTGTCGATATTCTGTATCAGCCGCTCGCCTATTTGCCGCAGTTCATTGTCCCTTGTTTGCAGTCTTAGCTGCCACAACAGGTAATCTTGCAAGGTTTCGCCACGGGAAAGCACGCCCTCTATAAACTGCCGCCGTTCGTCCGAGGCGGCCTCGCCCCGCCCGCTCCGTACATAGCCTGAATCGGAGGTCGCCTCGAAGTAATCATCCTCATCGCGCCGGGGCTTGTACATGGTGTCGAGTGACAGTACGGTCTTGTCTTCAAGCACCTCAAGCGCAGGATTCTTTTCGACCTCTTCTTCTATCTTGTCCCGCAAATCCGCAACCGGCAGTCTCATCAGTTTGATAGACTGGATAAGCTGAGGACTCATACGCTGAGAAAGGCGCTGTTCCTGTGATAAACCTGTACGTTGAATTTGCTGCATGAATTATGGCATCAATACCGTGCGCGGCTTCCGCGCACGGCGAATTTTGCGGCGAAGAAGACTTGAACTTCCATTCCTCTCGGAACCAGCACCTCAAGCTGGCGTGTCTACCAGTTCCACCATCGCCGCGTATGTCTTATTTTATATCAGCTCTGGGCGGAGGTGTCAATAGACCCCGTTTGCTGCTTGACGGCCTTGCGGTACGGCAGCGTCGGGATCGCCTCGTGAAGAATGGCGCGGAGCAGATCGGCATCACGGTAACTTTCCGGAGAGGCGTCGTCAAACCGGCATACCGGCAGCAGTTTTTTCATCAAAGCGTCTATATCGGCTTCCGGCGCAAACGGTAAAAGCCGTTCGGCGCTGTACTCAATCTTCTTTATGCGGGAGTACTGGGTGTCAACCGGTTTTTCGTGGGACGCCCATAGATTCTCTCCAAGCCGCTCACCGGGACGCAGCCCCACCGTTTCAACCTTTATATCTATCTCCGGTTCGTAGCCGTGGAAGCGTATCATCTGTTCCGCGATGTCGCTGATGGCTACCGGCTCGCCCATGTCCAGCAGGTACAGCGCCCCGTTTTCACCCACCCCGCCCGCCTTCAACACGAGGGAGCAGGCTTCCGGTATCGTCATAAACCAGCGCTTCATGTCGGGATGAGTGATAGTAACGGGCCCGCCCTTCTCGATCTGTTTCTGAAACAAGGGCACTATGGAACCACGCGAGCCCAGCACATTGCCAAAGCGCACGACCATGAAGTTTGCGGCCCCGCCGTTATCAGGCCGGGCCGCGTCAAGAACGAGCCGTTCGCATAGATACTTCGAAACCCCGTAAACCGACACCGGCTCCACCGCCTTGTCCGTACTCACCAGCACGAAACGCTTAACGCCGTGCTTCAGCGCGGCGTTAAGCAGGTTATCAGTACCCAAAAGATTGTTTTCTATCGCCGCGACAGGATTTTCCTCCATCAGCGGTACATGTTTGTACGCGGCGGTATGAAAAACGGCGTCCGCCTTCAGCCTGCCGATTATATAATCCATGTAGTGGCGGTCTTTAAGGTCCCCTATCACCGGCACCAGCGTAGTTTTTTCGCCGACACCTTCGTCCCGCAGTATGCGCAGTTCCCTGTCGATATGATAAATGGAATTTTCACCGTGCCCAAACAGATAGAGCCGTTCAACGCCGCCGGACAACAACTGCCGGCATAGTTCCCCGCCTATCGATCCGCCGGCTCCGGTAACAAGCACCCGCTTGCCGCGCAGGTAAGCAAGGCTTTCTTTCAAATTGATCGCAACCGGCGTGCGTCCAAGCAAATCCTGCGGGTTTATCGAGCGGGTTTGTATTAAGTGCGCTTCCCCGTCAACTATCTGTGATATGCCGGGCAGTATGCGTATCCGCTCAAACCCCGCCTTCTTTAGTATCGTGTAAAGGTTCTGCAGGTATTCGCCCGATACACTTGGCATCGCGATAACGGCCTCGTCCGCGCTTTTCCGCCGCAACAGGCGCGCCACATCACGTATCGGGCCCAAGACAGGAATCCCGTCAACATTCTGCCCTATTTTTTCACGGTCATCGTCAAGAAACGCGACAACCTCGCCAAATATCGCCTTGCCGCGCACCTCGTTCGCCAGCGTCCTGCCGGCAAACCCTGCCCCTATTATGTATAAACGGCGGGATTTCTTTGTTGCCATCCGCTTAATTGTAAGCCTTTCTACCCGCCTAGTTAAGCGCCCCGCCAGCGGGTTTTAAGTCCGCTACGCGGTAGCGTACCGCCAGCGGCCTTTAAATACGCGGGTATGTCAGTTGTTATCCTTGCTGTTTGCAGCCCTTCACTCTTCATTTCTTCATTATGAAGGGGGGACGATTTCCATGCCTCAGGCGGCACATAGCCGCCTTTTCGTCCGTCCCCCCTACGCCCGCACTTCGTTGCGGGCTACCCCCCAATCCGCCGCCCCCGCAACACCGCCACCTGACCGCCGCCCCCAGGGATTCAAGTTCAATTCCCAGGGTTTCAAGTCTAATTCCCAGGGATTCAAGTTCAATTCCCAGGGATTAAAGTTCAATTCCCAGGGATTCAAGTCTAATTCCCAGGGATTCATGCTCAATCCCCAGGAATTCAAGTTCAATCCCCAGGGATTCATGCTCAATTCCCAGGGATTAAAAGCCCCGCGCCGGTTGGAATTCCCTTGCGGGACGCCGCCAGCCTTCACTGCCCCGGCAGTCCAGATAACCGCCGCCCCAGCCCGATAACGGCGCGCGAAACATTGAGCACGTTTAGGCGAAAAAGCGACCGGCTGTGGCGCTGGAGCAGGCCGCTGTTTAGAATAAGTTTTTAGCGCCGCCCTCTCGCAAGGACGACTCGGCAGCCCCCTCTCAAGGACGACTCGACAGCCCGCCTGCGGCGGCCTCACTACTAACTGCCGCCGCAAGCCTTCTCCCAAGGACGACTCCCCAGCCGCCTGGCGGCGGCCTCACTACTCACTGCCGCCGCACGGCCCCCTCGCAAGGACAATTCGACAGCCGCCGGGCGGCGGCCTCACTGCTCACTGCCGCCGCAAACCCCCTCTCAAGGACAACTCCCAGCCACCTGGCGGCGGCCTCACCACTCACTGCTACCGCCCAACCCGCTCTCAGGGACGATTCGACAGCCGCCTGGCGGCGGCCTGTCGAGTCGGTTTGTCGGCCCGTCCTGTCGGGGCGGTGGCGACCTGTCGATGGCGGCCTGCCGGTGGCGGCTTGTCGTGGCGGCCTGTCAGCTCCGCCTACCGGTGGCGACCTTGTCTGGTCAGCCTGTCTGGTCGGCTTTGTCGATGGCGGCCTGTCGGTGGCGGCCGTGTTGGGTCAGCCTGTCGGTTCGGCCTGTCGTGGCGGCTTGCCTAGTCAGCCTGATGGTTCGGCCTTGTCTGGGTTGCCCTGTCTGGACGGCCTGTCGTGGCGGCCTGTCGAGTCGGTTTGTCGGCCCGTCCTGTCGGGAGCGGCCTTGCTGGGTCAGCCTGACGGTGGCGGCCTGTCTGGTCGGCCTTGTCGGGTCGGTCTGTCGGTGGCTGCCTGTCTGGTCGGCCTGTCGGGGTTGGCCTTGTCATGGCGGCCTTGTCGAGTTGGCCTGTCTGGTCAGCCTGTCGGCTCGGCCTATCGAGTCGGATTGGCCTGTCTGGTCGGCCTTGTCTGTGGCGACCTGCCGATGGCGGCATTGTCGGGGTTGCCCTGTCTGGGCGGCCTTGTCGGATTGGCCTGTCTGGTCGGCCTGCCGATGGCGGCATTGTCGGGTTAACTTTGTCAGGGCGGCTTGCCTGGTCAGCCTGACGGTGG
>JAITAE010000120.1 GCA_031284295.1 Spirochaetaceae bacterium | reverse complement strand
TAGGGCGAGAGAGAATTGGTAACGTCAACAAAAAATGGTAGTAGACGGATTTGCTATGCAAATCTCCACAGTTAAATAATTTCCTTACCCGATCGAACCTCGTAAACAATGCAACGCGTACATGATACCCCGCCGCAAAGTTTGCGGCTTGCCGCGCGGAGGTTCATTCGCAGTGGGGTTTGTACAGAGAACCTTAGCATTGATAAATTTCCTTACCCAATCAATCCTGCTTAGGAGGCTATTGCATGAAGCGTACCAAACTGCCGTCGCGGAGAATGCCCGTGAGCCTTTTTCAAAACTTCATGCTGTTTTATGGTTTGCGGCCTTTCCGGGTAATGACCTTGAAAAATCAGCGTAAGTATAGGACATAATGCCGGCTGCCTGACTGAAATTTTTCCGACGGTAATGGCTTTGCCTGAGCAGGCAGTCCCGCAAAGTGGTCTAATTCGCTGACGGGCTAAGTGCCGCCTAAGCCTGTTAAAGTTATACAAACATGTAGAAAATTCGCTAAAACTTACATATTTGTAGTTATGGCAAAGCGCTTCTTAGTTTGATTTCCCGGATCGCAAAGCCTTTACGGTAACAAATGCCCGCGTTTGTTTCCAGCGTTTGCGCGGCGCGGACTCATCGTATTGCGGGAAAAGACGCTTCCAAAGTCTCAGGCTATACCCCGATGAATTCACGGCAAACACGCATATTTCCCGTATATTTTAAACCACTGGCGGCTTGGCATAATTTTTGCGGTATTCGGTACAAATTCAAATCAATATACAGGAGATTTTATGTTTACAGAAGTTGATTTTACCAAGACGCCGGTATCCGAAGTTTACGGGTCCAACAGTTTTTCAAACGCGCTGATGCGTGAACGGCTGCCCAAAAACATCTACAAAGAGGTGGTGGCGGTTCAGACGGGCGAAAAGGAACTGACGCTAGAAGTGGCCGAGGTGGTTGCCGCCTCGATGAGGGACTGGGCGATAACGAAAGGCGCGTCCCATTACACGCACTGGTTTCAGCCGCTCACCGGAATCACCGCCGAAAAGCATGATTCGTTTATCGCGCCGACAGGGGACGGACGGGTAATAATGGAGTTTTCCGGCAAAGAGCTGATAAAGGGCGAGCCGGACGCTTCCAGCTTTCCGTCCGGCGGCCTGCGCGCCACCTTTGAGGCCCGCGGATACACCGCCTGGGACGTAACCAGCCCTGCCTTCCTTAAACAGGACAAAACCGGTACCACACTATGCATACCGACAGCCTTCATCAGCTATTACGGACACGCGCTTGACAAGAAAGTGCCGTTGCTGCGTTCCATGGACGCGCTCAACAAGGAGTCGCTGCGTGTGCTGAGGGCGCTGGGCAACAACTCAACCAAACGGGTGTTTACAACGGTCGGCCCGGAGCAGGAATACTTTCTGGTCGATAAGGCTTACTTTGACAAACGACCCGACATACTTTTGACAGGTCGCACCGTGTTCGGCAATGTACCGGCAAAGGGCCAGGAGATGGAGGATCACTATTTCGGCGCGATAAAGGAGCGCGTCGCGGAATTCATGCGTGAACTGAACTATGAGCTCTGGAAACTCGGTATAGCGGCCAAGACCCAGCATAACGAGGTCGCGCCGAATCAGTTTGAGATAGCGCCGGTTTACAGTAACACGACAAGCGCGGTTGACGCGAATCAGCTTGTGATGGAGACGATGCGCAGTGTGGCCCGCAGACACGGCATGGAGGCCCTGCTCCATGAAAAACCCTACGCGGGGGTGAACGGATCGGGCAAGCACAACAACTGGTCCATGGGTACGGACGATGGCATAAACCTGTTTGAACCCGGCGAGAATCCGCAGTCCAACGCCCGTTTTCTGCTGTTTACCGCCGCCGTGGTGGAAGCGGTCGACCGCTATGCGCTGTTGTTGCGCTCATCGGTGGCGACATCCGGCAACGAACACCGGCTGGGAGCCAACGAAGCGCCTCCGGCTATCGTATCGATCTTTTTCGGCGGACCGCTTACGGAGATTTTTGACAACATCGCGGACGGCAAAAACAACCATAGCGCGGACTCAGGCGGAAGCATAAAGCTGGGCGTTACAAGCCTGCCCAGTCTGCCGAAAGACGTGTCGGACCGCAACAGGACAAGCCCGTTCGCGTTCACCGGCAACAAGTTTGAATTCCGCATGGTAGGTTCGTCCCAGTCGATAGCGACGCCCAACACATACCTGAACATTGCCGTAGCGCAGGTTTTAGGCGAATTCGCGGACAAACTCGAAAAAGCGCCGAACAAAAACGAGACGATTCAGGAATTGATAAAAATATCTTACACCCAGCACCGCCGGGTAGTGTTCAACGGAAATGGTTATTCGGACGAATGGGTGCGCGAGGCCGAACGCCGGGGGCTGCCCAACGTGATCTCCACGCCGGACGCGCTCCAGGTGCTGCTCTCAGGCGATACGATCAGTCTGTTTGAAAAACACAATGTGCTTTCAAAGGACGAGATGGAAAGCCGTTACCACATATACCTGGAAAAGTATTCCAA
>JAITAE010000109.1 GCA_031284295.1 Spirochaetaceae bacterium | reverse complement strand
TTGTGCGGGCAGCTTTGCAGCGTGGGTTTTTACCGTGATCTTGCGCGCGCCCTGAAGCGGATACACCGCAGACGGTTTATGGAACGTATCAACCGTGAGCTTCCGGTATACCTGTTTTCCGGCAGCGCGGACCCTGTGGGCGTTATGGGCGCCGGGCCTACGGCCCTGGTTGATAGTTACCGGAGAATAGGCATAAAGGATATTGAGTTTGTGCTGTACCCCGAGGCGCGGCACGAAACTTTGCACGAAACTAACCGCGAAGAAGTTATGCGGAATCTTTGTAACTGGCTGGATAGGCACATAAAATGACTTGGCGAAGGTTCTCATGTTTCAAGTTAACCGTAATCCTTAGCTGTATATCGTGCCCATTAAATAAAATTAAAAGGACTGATTTTGCGTTTTCGGTATTCAAAAGATAAGGACGGCAGGACGGAAAAAAAGGCTGTTGTTTATACGAAAAATGAACATAACATTGTGGCAGGCGATGTTGACAAGGAGGCGGCGTATATCTGTTCACGGCTTCGCAGCGAAGGCTACGAGACCTATATTGTCGGCGGCGCGGTGCGTGACCTGATGCTTGGGTATAAACCGAAAGACTTCGATATAGCAAGCGCGGCGAGCCCGTCCCAGATAAAAAGAGTATTTCGCAATTCCCGTGTTATAGGCCGCCGCTTCAGGCTTGTGCACGTATTTTTTGGCAATAAAATTTACGAGCTTGCCACATTTCGTTCCGTAAAGGACGGCGCGGACGGCAATACGTTTGGTTCCATCGAAGAGGATGTACTGCGCCGTGATTTTTCGTTAAATGCCCTGTTTTACGACACGGAGCGGGAACTTGTGATTGATTACGTAGGCGGCGTTGACGATATACGGAAACGAATAATCCATCCGATAATACCGCTTGACATTATTTTTCGGGACGACCCTGTCCGAATGATCCGGGCCGTTAAATACGCGGCAATGACCGGTTTTGAAATACCTCCCAAGCTGCAAAACAGGATTAAGACGGACCGTGGGCTTTTGGAGGACATTTCACCATCGCGTTTAACGGAGGAAATAGTAAAAATATTAAATTCGTCATGTCCGTACAACATTGTCGCGGCGCTCGATTCTTTTGGTCTGTATCAGTACCTTCAACCCAATGCTTCCCGGATGATGGCAAGGGATGAACAATTCAAACGGCGGTATATGGCGGCGTTTGAAGCTTTATCAAAAGATACCGGCGAAACGAAGTGTTCGCTACGAGCTCTGATAGAAGATTATATTGAAGCAAACACGGACTGGACGGACGTGGCGGCGGATCTGTTCAGTGAAACTTTCTTTTCGGCTAGAAGATTCATTATGCCCATGAGTCCTCAGCGCATGGAACTGGCCAGGGCCCTGCGCCAAATCTTTGCCGGCCACGGCATAGTCGTAAAAAAATCCCGTCCTCTGTATGGAGGACGGGATTTTCATGAATACGAACCTAGGGCTGGGACCGGTTCATGAGCAGTCTCATTTGAGTCTGATCATGATGGTTTCGGCGCGCTCTTTGTAGCGTTCAGGTGATTCGTTGGCCGCTTCCTGCAGGTACGCCAGGGCTTCGGTGTTTCTGCCCGCCGTCGCCGCGTTGATGCCGAGCGCGTACTTTACAAGGGCCGAATCGGCGCCATACTGTAGCGCGGTTATGTAGTATGTCTCGGCAATGTCGTAATTGTTCTCGTCATACGCCAAAAGACCCAGGTAGTAGTAAGGCGCGTAATGCACAGGCTTTTGGTACAGCGCCGCAAGAAAGTATGCTTCGGCGTTTTCCAAATCTTTAACCGCGTATGCCTGCATTCCAATATCTATCAGTTCAACAAAGGTTTTTCTGCTTGCAATATAATTGTTAAAATCGGCGCGCATAGCATCCAGGGTATTCCAGCTTGTCAGGCGTTCAAGAACGATCTGCGAATTTTCCGCTGCGGAACTTGTCGGTGAAAGCAACATAAACGCTTCTGTAATAGCCCTGAAATAATCCCCGTTCCCGCCGCTGTTTAAAAAAAATGACACTATGGCCCATGAAACAGGCTGAAAGTATTCCGGTATACCGTTTATATCCGCAAGAAAGATGGATTCAAGTGAAGGTATATGCAAGCCTAAGCTTTTTATCGTTTCCAGCCATGAAAGATTCTCTTCATAACGGAGTTCACGTGTTTCCTTGTCAAATTTAAGCGTATTAAAATATATGGCAAAGCCCTCTCTCATCCACGACGGCGGGTATGGCACGAAAGCGCGGAAAAACTGAATGAACGCTTGATGGGGCAGCATCCGTTCCTCGTCCGGGGACCCCCTGTTCACCACCAGCTCGCGCCTTTCGGGCTGGCTGTAGTGCAGGTACACCGCGCCGTCGCGTGTTGAACCCAATTTGGACATAACATAGCTGTCGTATTCCGATTTATTGTTGAAAGACACCACACGCAAAGGGCCGGGCAAGGCGGCCGGGTTGAACCGGAACAACCGGTTATAAACATCGAATCTAAGCTCCATCTCGCGGCAAAGTGTTTCCGCGTCAAAACTACCGCCGTCCGAAATAACGTTAAAAAACTGATTTCTGACTTCGACTCTGATCGGACTAACGGTGTCATATTGAGCCATCAGAGGAGTCCCAAGGGCTGCCAGTAACATCAAGGCTCCTACGACTTTCTTCATCTCTCCCTCCTGTAATGAAACATCTTATCAAGCTTTTATCACTTACCATAATGATACAAGCCTCAAATTACATCACACATTATCTATTATGACGTTTACTTCTTCAATAAGAATTCCAGTGTACTTCTCTATATTGTCGGTAATATATCGCCGAAGTTCAGTAATTTTTTTTTCAAGATCGGTTCCGAAGTCAACAACAATGAAAATAACGAGCCGGTAGCCGGTTTCGTTATCCTTTACTTCGATTTTTTTAACCGTGTAGCCCTCGTTGAACTCGTTTACGCAGTTTTTAACCATTAAACTGAGCGCCGAACCGGAGATATGCGATTTTTGCGGTATCGAGTATGAAGGGCGCACGAGTGATTTCTCATGAAGCACTGGGATTGATTTTATCGGG
>JAITAE010000087.1 GCA_031284295.1 Spirochaetaceae bacterium | reverse complement strand
AATGAATGTTATCTATTACTATCAGCGCAGGCAATGAACATATAACGCGGCCTTCGCCTTTTAATTTTACGGCGTTACGCGCCGGCGGTCCCGCGGAAAGAGGCTCGCTTCTTTCACGTTGGCAAGGCCCATAATTTTAGCGGTAAGGCGCTCCAGCCCTATCGCGAAACCGCCGTGCGGCGGGCAGCCGTACTTGAATATCGAAAGATAGTCTTCCATGCTTTCGGGCTTGACGCCGAAACGCGGTAGCGCCTCAAGCTGGGCATCGTAATCATGCTGGCGGCGGCCCCCGCTCGTTATCTCTATGCCCCGGAACAGCGCATCAAAACTCATGGTACGGACAGAATCGAGCGGATACACGTAAAAGGGACGGTGGCGGCGCGGGAATTCGTTTACAAAGACCAGATCCACACCCTTTTCACGAAGCGCCCAATCGCAGACATAGCGTTCCGCGTCAGGATTGATGTCAAAAATACGCGCGCCCTTCTTTTTTGCGCTCTCGACATTCGCGATACCCAGGGCTTCTTCGTAAGTTATCACGGGCGCGTTAAAAACCGCGTCCGCGCCGGGCGCGGATGCGCCGTTTTTTACCCAAAGCGCAAGATCGGCGGCGTTTTTTCGCGCGACTTCCTCGAAAATATGGGCAAGAACCCCCTTTTCAAGCTCGATTAACTCTTTTTCAGACTCGATAAAGCCCATCTCAATATCAAGCGACACATACTCGTTCAGGTGGCGCGGCGTATCGTGCTTCTCGGCGCGGTAAACCGGCGCAACCTCGAACACGCGCTCAAGGCCGCTCGCCACGAGCGTCTGCTTGTAACACTGCGGCGACTGGGCAAGGTACACCTTGCGGTCAAAATACTCCACCGCAAACAGGTTTGTCCCGCCCTCCGTGCTGCCGCTTACCAGCTTGCTTGTTTTGATTTCTGTAAAATCATGTTCACGCAGATAGGCGGAAAACGCCTCGATTATCGTGGACTGGACGCGAAAAATCGCGCTGATCGCCGGATTCCGCAGCGACAGGGAACGCTGGTCAAGAATCGCCTCAATACCCGTTTTGCTCACATCGCCGTTCACCTGAAAAGGCAGGTCGGCGGCGGCCCGGCTCAGGCAGTCAATCCGCGCCACGCGCAGTTCCGCCCCTCCCGGCGCTTTTTCGTTCAAGGCCGCCTCGCCACGCGCGGTAATCACCGACTCGAGGGTAAACTCGCATTTCCCATCCAGCACAAGCTGGACAAGCCCGGAACGGTCGCGCAGCACGATAAAGCTCACCGCGCCCAGTTCGCGTATTCTGTGTATCCAGCCGGAAAGTACGATGTCCTTCTCGCTCCTCTCCGCCGCGTCCCTCAAATCTTTCGCTAAAATCCGCATTAAATCTCCATATAATTCGATATATCTATTTTCATCATGGCCTTACCCCGCTGTCAAGGCCGGCGGCCCGCTTTCTCAGCCTTCCCTATCAGTTCTTTTACTTCCCGCTCCGCTTCCTCTATAATCTGTACCGCCCGTTTGTAACTTACCGCGCTGTGCTTGCTCGCGTTCGCGTGTATCCTCGTCCCGTATACGCTGATATTCCCCATCTTCTTCAAATGCCCCGTCTCCCGCGCCATCACCAGTACCTTCGTAAACACTTCTTTAAATCCTTCCCGGTTTTAATTCCGAAACCGGCAGATCACGCTACGGCAGGGATGTGCCCGGTTCCCGCATATATCCCAAAGAAAAGCGCAACAGGCTGCTAGTTCTCCTATCCGGTTAGCTGACGGCGGCAAGAAGTTTTTTGCTTATTTGTTTTACGCGGTATTTAGGATTCGCCTCTTTTATTAAAGATTCTAATACCTGCGGGTCATCCGGCAAATGGTATGTGCATAGCGCTAATTTTGGCGCAAACTCTTTTAACACTCCCCGTGCTCCTTTCAGCATATCCCGCTCGGCGCCTTCAATGTCGGCTTTTATAAAATCAAGCTTTTTTAGGTTTTGTTCGTGGGCAAAATTATCAAGCGTTGTAATTTTTATTTTTTCGATAAAATTATTCGATGCGGCGCGCGGTTTGACAGTAGTATTTCCGCCTGAGTTTTTAGTATCGACAGGGGCAAATAATTCAAGTTCGGTTTCGGTTTCACCAAGCCCTTTATTTACGGGGAAAATCCCCCCCCCCCCCCTGGAATTATTTAGAGCGGCGGTTTTTTGCAGTTCGTTGAATGTAGCCGAAGCCGGCTCAAAAGCGTAAGCCACCGCGCCACGGGCCGCCGCGTAAGCGCTAAAATCACCAATCCACGCGCCAGCGTCTATCACGACATCGCCGGTTTTTACCGTAACGTCAAAATTTTCCGCAGTGTATCCGTAAGGCCCTTCACCCATAAGACCTTCAAGCCGTTCTACCAACTCGGCGGAATAATTATCGTTAAGAAGCAGGCTGAATAAAAATGTGTCGGCAAAAACATACTGAAAACAATCGATATCATCTTTGCTCAAACGCGGGAAAATCGCGCCGTTAAAGTTAAAAACAGGTTCAGAGTCAGCGTTTTTTTGAAGCCATATTTCAGGGAATTCCGGTGAAATAACTGCTAAATTGTTTTTTTTTAGAAACTTTAACACCTCTTCCTTTTTCTCAAGCCCGGCGATAAGATGCGGTTCTTTTTCAAATATCTCAATTAACTCTTTAGTAAGTTTTTCCATACCGGAAAAAAGCAAAAACCGCTGATTGATATGAAAGCGTATTTTACAGGGCAGCATGAGCCACATTGATTTTAGCAAACGGTTTTGGCTTACCCGCTCAACAAGTTTTGAATTAAAATACCCCATATTATACTCCTCAATGAATCTTTGAAGTTATCCTGATATCAGACAAATCTACAACGCAAGGCGCTTCAGCGTCTACCTGCCGGCGGACGGGGTATTAGCCGCCAGCCACCCCGAGCACTGTTTCAACTGGGACTGCCACCGACTATACGTCGAAAACCTTATCGAAATGAAAGCAGGCATAAACTCGAAAAAAGGCATCGGCCGCTACGGTGTTGCCCGCGTTTCAACGAAACCCGCCTCTCTCCCACAACGCCGTCTCCTCCGCCTGTGGTGGCGCAGGACAGGAGGGCGGCAACGGCGATGACCACATATACGATGGATACCGGCTTTTTCATGGATACTCCTTTTAATAATGAAAATGGGGAGTGAAGTGAAGTCTATCACTTTCTATTCCGCCTCCCGCGCCGCGAAACTCGACCCAGTCGCCGCTCTCCAATCAAATTAACGTTCGGCCCGCGTATGTCCCGCAAATGCAAGCTAACCCGAGTTGCCCTCGCATCCTGTCGTTCTT
>JAITAE010000083.1 GCA_031284295.1 Spirochaetaceae bacterium | reverse complement strand
ATGAACGTTATGTAAATACAACGGCTGCGCCGGAGAAGCATATTTTTATTTCCCCGGAAAGAATATTTCCTGAATTTGCGGGCGCGCCATCGGACCAGAAAAAATCGTTTTTGGAAGCTATCGCGGTGCTTGAGAAACGTGGTATTTTCAAAGTGAGGCGGATTAAACATTGCAAGCGCAAGAAAGCGGCAATCAAGGATTTGGAGTGTATCGACAAGGAAACACTGTTCCGTTTGGCTGGAAAACCGTTTCCAAAAACAATAGCCAAACAGATTAAAAGGTCCGCGTCGGCAATGAGCGCGGAGGATTACCCGTCGCGCTGCAAGGAATTACTGGATTTCATAGCTGAAAATGTAACAATCGCGGAAATAGAACACGGCATTGACAGCAAGAGATTCAAGGATTTTGCAAAACTTGTCAAGACCCTGTATGAAAACTCGTATATTTCGCGTAAACCCTCATTCCCTGATTCTCCATCCGCTATCCTCAACGGAATAACGCCCCGCGCCCTGGCCGTGGTGCTTTACAACGATTCCAAGCGGATTGAATTGATAGTGAAATTGTTTTCACGAATACTGAACCGGGCGCGTAAACAAGGGGTTTTTATTCCTGATCTTTCATTTCTTTCACGCTCTTTTCCTGAAACTTTAATTTCCGGCAAAATCGCAATTCACTTTACAGAGACCAAAACGCCGCTGGCCAACGCTACAGGAAGCATCATAGGACTGCCATTTGAAACCGTAAAGAAAATCAAAAAAGTTTCTGTTATGAAAAGCATGAAAAAAACAGCGCCTTCCGTACTGACAATAGAAAACAAAGAAACATTTTACGCGCTGGCGAATTCAAAAATTTATTCATGCATATTATATACAGGCGGGTATCCCAGCCGCGCGGTAACTGCTTTGATGCAGATATTTTCAATTTCGGGATTTGATTTTTTCCACGCGGGTGATGTTGATCCTGACGGTATTTTAATACTCCAGGAACTGCAAAAATCTGTGGAAAAGACGATAATGCCTGTATGCATGGATACGGCTACATTCCACAAGTATCGTAAACACGGCAGAAAACTTGAACCGTCTATGATAAATAATATCCGTTTTATAAGCGATGAAATACGTTCCTCCGAAGGAATGGAGGATTTGATTTCTTTAATAGAAAACACAAGCCTGGGAATAGAGCAGGAGTTTATTGATTATAACTACTGTATTTAATCCAGTTCCACGCATTAGGCGAGCAGCGGAGTATTCCTTCGGCGCAGAAATAGCTGTCAACAGCGCCGCTTACTTTTAACGTGATGGTTTCGCCTTTCTGCCAATCGCTGACGCGCATGAAAGGCGATGTCCCTATCCAGGGGCCGGAGGCCGGTACGGTAAGGCTTATGCTTGTGCATTGTTGACTGTTTATGCGGCGGCGGTCAAAGCCGGACATCGCCGTCTTGACCGCTATCGTTTTCCAGTCTGCAAGCCAGGGATCACCCAGTATGTCTTCGGGCAGCAGGGCATCGGAAAAAAGTTCCCGGAAGCGCGCCCAGTTAAAGTTATGCGGCAGGCGCTTTTCATTGTTCAGGGAGGCGAGTTCCCAAAAGAATACGGCGTCTACCCCTGCACCCCACGTCAGTCTGATGGAACTGCCCGACACGTCCAACGGGAATATCGCCCCGGCGGGCTTTGCCACGCCGTACCGTATACCCTTATCCGGCCAGTATGGCCAGGCGCTTACCGGGCTGCTCCATTCCTGCGAGACGCCGGCGTAAGCCTTGCCGCCGGGTTCTACTTCAGCGCTGTGAATGTTGCCGTCCTTGCCGGCCCATTCGGTATGCCAATTCGCTTCACCCAGGATTTCCAGCCAGGCCTCCGGCAAATCCGGGAATTTTATCCGGTACGACTGTATTATTACCGGTTCGCCGCACGCCGTAAATAAGCACAACGCGGCTGTGGCCGCCATAAGGGGACACAAAACTTTTTTTGCTGTATTCATACCATAATATTTTATGACGGCTTTGATTTCGCTTTGATTTCACTTTAATATTGCGTGAAATATATGACATTCGTAATATGTCCGGTTCATGCGCCGCCTGTTTGACACGGCGTGAAAGTCCGGCGGACACCGCTGCCTTACAAAAACTCCCTTAACAAAAACTCTCTTAACAAAACGCGGCGGATATGGTATTTTCATTTACAGTTTGTACTTTTTATACAAGCGCCTTGTACGCAGGCTTATTCCATTGTGTTTCGCCATATTGCCGCTTTTTAGTTTGGCCGCGCGGGAAACGGACAACAAGGAGAACGCCGGGCCGGATACCGGGGAGGCGGCCAATACTAAACCGGGCGGGGCGTTTTCCAACTGGTTCAATAAGACAATATTTTCTTTCGGCGGCTCCATTCTGATTTTTCAAGAGGATTATGGTTTTGAAGCCGCGCCTATACCCGTTCTTCCCGCGCCCGGATTTGCGTTTGCGCTGCCGCCGGTGGGCGCCGGTTTTGCCCGCGCCGCGCTTGAGACTACGCTGGATATGTATTTTACCTACTACAAGTATTCTTATGAACTGAACCGTCCTGTCCCCGCGGAGATTGAGAACCGTTCCGCCTTTGTGCTGGGGCCTATTTTGGCGCTTCAAGTACAGGGGCGTATCAACCTAAACAAGATACGGCTGCGTTTGAACGCCGGCCTGTCCGCCGATTTTCGAATTGTGCTGCTTGCCCCCGACCTGAACGAAGCCGATCTTGAAGACGC
>JAITAE010000066.1 GCA_031284295.1 Spirochaetaceae bacterium | reverse complement strand
CAGCCCGATATAGACGATATAAAGGAACACATAAAACGGATGGAAAAGCTGCGGAAGTACGCTGATCTGCACAACGATAAGCGTAAATACCTTGGAGCGATAGCCGGGGTGGTTTTCAGGGAGAATGAAAAGAATTACGCGCTAAAGAAAGGTTTTTATGTGGTAGAGCCGTCCGGCGATACATTCAATATCATCGAACCGTCTTCCCCCCACCAGTGGGTTTAAAGTCCGCTCCGCGGTAGCGTACCCCAGAGGCTTTAAAGTCCGCGGGTACGTCAGTTGTTATCCCTGCGATTAGCTAGGTTCACAATGATTCTTAATATGAAGGGGGGACGATTTCCATGCTGCTCGCGGCAAATAGCCGCCTTTTCGTCCGTCCCCCCTACGCCCGCACTTCGTTGCGGGCTACCCCCCAATCCGCCACCCCCGCCAGCGGGTTTAAAGTCCGCTACGCGGTAGCATACCGCCAGCGGCCCCCCAATCAACACCGGCAGGAGTTTGCGGTAAGCAGCGCGTAGCGCCGCGGCGCAAACTCCGGAGCTCAACGCGGAGCGTTGAGCCGCCTTTACTGTTCTTTATCAGAGCGTTGTGTTAAAGTTGTGCTATGCAAACGATAGTTTTGGGGGACGAGGCGCTGGCCCAGGGGGCTCTGGACGCGGGGCTTTTTGCCTGTTACGGGTATCCGGGTACGCCTTCGACCGAGATAATGGAATTCCTTATCGACAGGTTTAAGCGCGGCGGCAAAGCAGTCGCGCGCTGGTGCGTGAATGAAAAGACGGCGCTGGAGGGCGCGCTGGGCGTTTCTTTTGCCGGACGCCGCGCGATGGTAACGATGAAGCATGTCGGCCTCAATGTGGCGGCGGACCCGTTCATCAACGGGGCGCTTTTGGGAATAAGGGGCGGCCTCGTGATCGCCGTCGCGGACGATCCGGGTATGCACAGCTCGCAGAACGAGCAGGACTCGCGTTTTTACGCCGATTTTGCGCTGCTGCCCGCGCTCGAGCCGCGCAGCCAGCAGGAGGCTTACGATATGGCGCGGGAGGCGTTTGAACTGTCCGAAAAGCACCATGTCCCGGTACTGATAAGGCTGGTTACGCGGCTTTCCCACGCGCGTTCCGCCGTAGAGACTTCCGCCCCGCTCACGCCCGCCCGTCTTGGCCGCGCGCGGGACACGAGCGAATGGATGCTGCTGCCCGCGTTTGCCCGGCGGAACTATGTTTCCCTGATAGAAAAAAGCGCCGCGCTTTCGGAATGGGCGCGGGCGCACGGCGCGAATAAGCTTGAAACCGAACGGCGCGACGCCTCTTTTGCCGTGATCACGGCGGGTTTGGGCGGCAACTACTACGATGAAAACTTTGCGGAGCTGGCGGAAAAGGCGGAGTCCGGGGGCGGCGCGCCCCCGGCCCGCCTGCATATAGGCGTTTACCCGATACCTGCGGATTCTGTGCGGAAACTCTGCAAAAACGCCAAAAGACTGCTCGTGATCGAGGAGGGGCAGCCGTTTGTCGAGGCAAAACTACGCGGGATTCTGCCCCCTTCAATAGAGATTGACGGTAAACTGAACGGAAAACTGCCGCGCTCAGGGGAACTGGACCCCGATAACGTGCGCCCGGCGCTCGGTTTGCCGCCCGCGCGGGGAATTCCGCCCGCCGGACTGGGATTACCGTCCCGCCCGCCCGCCGGCCTGGTATTACCGTCCCGTCCGCCGCAGCTATGCAAGGGCTGCCCGCACGCGGACAGCTATGCGGCGATCAACGCGGCGGTCGCCGTTTACGCCGCGGATGACAGGGCGGTTCTGTCCGACATAGGCTGTTACTCGCTCGGCGCGTCGCCGCCTCATTCCGCGATAGAGTCGATAGTCTGCATGGGCGCTTCGATAAGTATGGCGCGGGGCGCGGCGGAGGCCGGCATCAAGGCCGCCGTCGCGGTGATAGGCGATTCGACCTTCCTTCATTCCGGCATGACAGCCATTGTTGACGCCGTTTCTTTCAATGCGCCGCTGACAGTCGTCATCCTCGACAATTCGACCGTCGCGATGACCGGCTGTCAGGAAACGGCGCTGCCCCCGGCCCGGCTCCGCCCCCTGCTTTTGGGGCTCGGCGTGGACGCGGCCCACATTGCCGAACTGGAACCGCTGCCAAAAAACCTGGACGCGAACACGGCGCGCCTTGCCGCCGAGATAGAGTACCGGGGGCTTTCCGTCGTGATATTCAGGCGCGAATGTCTTGAAAGCATACGCCGCAATCGGTCCGGCACATAGCCAAGGTTAAAGAGGGGGCAGCCTCCCCCTGCGTCCGCACTCCGTTGCGGCCTACCCCCACTACAGGGGCTGGGTGGAGGTTTTGACTGCCGTGTAATTCACTCCTACCGGGCCAAAGGCTGCGCCTTTGGAGCGGCCTTCCCCCCGTAACGCCCCCGGACCCCCCGGACCAGCCGGAGTGTTGGAACAAGCCAGGTTCCATGAAATAAAATCACCCGCATCATTTTAGAAAATCATCCGCATCATTTTTAAAAATCACCCGCATCATTTTAGAAAACCGTGCGCATCATTTTAGGAAACGGGTTGACAAAAATTTATTTTTCACAGTACAATTTGGCTGTCTTACACGACAGGAGGATATAATGGCGGTAAAGTTAAAGAAAATTCAACGGAAAAACCCTCAAAACACGGCTTCGGTCAAATGGTATTTAACCCAGGAAAAGGTGGGAGTTGTGGGGATGACTGAAATCGCAAGGGAAATTGAGGAACGGTCGGCGCTTTCTTTTGGGGATGTTCAAAGCGCTCTTAGCAATTTGGTTGAGATATTACCTGTATTTTTGAAGCTGGGGCACACAATCAAACTGGAAAGGTTCGGTTCTTTCCGCGTTTCCGTAACAAGCCGCGGGACGGCAACGGCTGATGAACTTTCGGCCCGTCATGTAAAAAGGCTTAAATTGATTTTTTTGCCGGGCAAGGAACTGAAACGCAGTCTTGAGGACGTATCATTTGAAATTGAATAACCGGCTGCGCCGGTTATTTCCGGAGTTTGGCTCAACGCTCCGCGTTGAGCTTGGGAGTTTGCTTCACAAAACAGCGTCAAGCTGTTTTGCCTGACGTTTTACCGCCGGCTTAACCCTATAAGGAAGGGGAACGCGGCTTGCTTGCCGCAAACTCCAGACCCTTATCGTGGGCGGGGGTGTTGGCGGGCGCTGAAGGCCGCAAGAGCTCTTGTAGCAATTAAAAGAGTTCTTGTAGCGGTTAAAAGAGTTCTTGTAGCGATTAAAAGAGTTCTTGTAGCGGTTAAAAGAGTTCTTGTAGCGGTTAAAAGAGTTCTTGTAGCGAGTAA
>JAITAE010000057.1 GCA_031284295.1 Spirochaetaceae bacterium | reverse complement strand
CGGTATTCTGAGGGAATTCAAAACCCTAAAGCCGTTTTTTTATAAATACCGTTTCAGTTATATCGGCGGTTTTATCTGCCTGTTCACGGTTGACGCGGCGCAGCTTTTTATTCCCCAGTTTACAAAAAGCGCCATCAATTTAATTTCACAGGATGAATTTGTCTGGCTGGACGTGTTCAAACTCTGCCTTGCGATGGTAGCCGCGATGGCGGTAATTTCTTTCGGGCGCTTCCTGTGGAGGCTATTTATTCACGGCTCCTCGCGGCGTATCGAATCTGAACTTCGCCAAAAACTGTTCGATCACCTGCTGACTCTTTCGTGGGACTTTTTTCAAAAAAACAAAATCGGAGACTTAATCACCCGTTCTACAAGCGACCTTGGCGCGGTCAGAATGGCGATAGGCTGGGGGCTCGTGGCCGGACTTGACGGCACCGTTATGGCGCTTTCCATCATCATCATAATATTTGTCCAGGACGCGGGGACGGCCATCTTCGCCGTGCTGCCGCTGCCGCTGATAACGGTGCTGATAATATTTTTCGGCAGGGCGGTGGGCGGACGTTTCAAGCGGGCGCAGGAAGCGAATTCCGCGTTGAGCGAAACCGTGCAGGAAACATTTGCCGGAATTCGTGTCGTAAAATCGTTTGTAAAAGAGGCGTGGTTCATAAAGCGTTTCGCGGAAAACAACGACGATTACCGCGCCGCCAATATGTCTGTTGTAAAACTGCAAGGATTTTTTATGCCGCTGATTTCGTTTCTCGCGGGTTTCACGTCCATTATCGTGCTGCTTGCGGGCGGACGGCGCGTTGTTCTCGGCCTAATGACGCCGGGCGATCTTGTCGCGCTTTTCAGTTATATGAATATGCTGATTTGGCCGATGCTCGGAGCGGGTTTTACGGTAAACATAGTGCAGCGCGGCGCGGTCTCGCTCAGGCGTATAAACGAAATCCTGAACACCGAGCCTTCTATAAAAAACCCGCGCATCGAAGCGGCGGGGGAAGCGGCAGACATTCCCGCAAAAGCGGAGAGCGCGAATGACGCGGATGTAATCGCGGATATAATCCGGATAAAAAATTTGTCGTTCACATACGGCGACAATAAAAACGCGCTGCGCAATATCAGCCTCGCGGTTAAAGAAGGCACTACGCTCGGCATAATCGGCAGGACGGGCGCGGGAAAGTCAACGCTGGTAAAGCTGCTGCCGCGTATGCTCGACCCGCCGCGCGGAACCGTTTTTGTAAAAGGACGGGATGTCCGCGACTGGGACATTGACGCGCTGCGCGCCCTGTTCGGCGTTAGCCCTCAGGACAGCTTTATGTTTTCAGACTCGATAAGAAACAACCTCGCCTATGGCCGTGATGACACGGACTATGAGCTTGTAAAAACGGCGGGAAGTATTTCGGCGCTGGACCGCGATATTGAAATTTTTTCAGGCGGCATCGAAACACTGATAGGGGAACGCGGCCTTACCCTTTCAGGCGGGCAGAAACAGCGGCTTTCAATCGCCCGCGCGGTAATAATTCAGCCTGAAATACTAATCCTTGACGATTCTCTCTCCGCCGTTGACGCGGAAACGGAAAAGCGCGTCGTAAAAAACATATACGAGGCGCGGAAAAATAAAACTACGATAATAATTTCACACCGCGTATCGGCCTTTGCCAACGCGGATTACGCAGCGGCTCTGGACGGAGGACTCCTTACGGAGTACGGCCCGCCTGAGGACCTTGTAAACGGCGGCGGCTATTACGCGAAGACTGCCGCGTTGCAGCAATTGTATGAGTGATGGTATGAGCGATTATTTTGACCAGGAAGAAGTCGTAAAAGATTACGACAGCGTAATATTCAAACGCATACTCGCGTATATAAAACCGTACCGCCATCTTGCGGTGATAACGTTTATCGCCCTCGCCGTATCGACGGTGGGCGAGCTTCTGCTTCCTGTTTTGGAACAGCGCATCATAGACGACGCGATTGTCGCCCGTTACCTCGCTGTGGACGCCGCGCCTGATACGTGGAAAAACGTGTCGGCGCGGGCCGCGGGCGAGCTGGAAAATCTTTCCCTCGGCGGCGGGCTCTTTCAGACAAAACCTTTGAAGATAAACGGCACTCTCTTTGTTCCGCAGAATCAGCAGCTTCGTATTTCAGGCGCTGTAGAAAAAGAATTACGCGCAAAACATATCTTGGACGATGAACAGTGGTACGCCTTCAGCCTGAACGAAAAAAACTCAAGCTATGTTTTTTCCAGCCCGCTGTTTATCCATGACGAGAATTCCGCGGCGGTAAAGAACAGCCTTTTAAAAACCATTCCGGCGGACAAACTGGCGCTTGTACGCGGCGCTGACCTCGACCGCATATCGGGCGTGATACTGATTCTGCTCGTCTCGCTTTTGCTGGTATTCGCCGCGGCTTACGTCCAGACATGGAGCGCGAACCTGATAGGCCAGCGCGTGATGAAAGATATGCGCCTTGAGCTTTTTCAAAAAACAGTCTCGCAGTCCACCGGTTTTCTTTCGCGCCACCCCGTAGGCCGCATCGTAACGCGGCTCGGCGGAGACGTGGAAACGATAAACGATTTCTTTACATCGGTAATGGTCGCGCTGTTGAAAGACATTTCCGTGATGGCCGGCGCGCTGATAACGCTGTTCCTGCTGTCGCCGCGCCTCGCCCTCGTCGTGCTGGCCTGTATGCCGCCCGTCATCATTTGCACGGCGCGGAGCCGCGTCAGGGCGCGGGACGCTTTCCGCCGCCAGCGCACCGCGTCCTCCGCCGTTACTTCATATCTGTCCGAGCGGCTCTCCGGCCTGCAGATAGTCCAATATTTCAGGCGGGAACGCAAAAGCACGGATGAGTATGGCAGGCTGAACGACGAATTGCTTTCAGCCAACCTGGGCGAGATTCGGGTGTACGCGATATTCCGCCCGATAGTCGAGTTTATCGCGACATTCACCACTGCGGCGCTGATTGCGGTGGGCAGCATCCTCGTCCTCAACCTGACCCTTTCCATCGGCGTTTTGATAGCGTTCATCAACCTGGTGGCGATGTTTTACGCTCCGGTAATGGACATTTCCGAAAAATACACGATACTTCAGTCCGCTATGGCAGGCGGCGAGCGTGTTTTTGCGCTGCTGGACACGGATCAGCGGATACCGGACGAGGGAAAACGTGAAATATCGAGGATACGCGGTCATATTGAGTTCAAGAACGTGAGCTTCAGCTATAAATCAGGCGAGGATGTGTTAAAGAATTTGAGTTTCGAGGTAAAACCCGGCGAGATGGCGGCGATAGTAGGCTATACGGGGGCGGGGAAGACGACAATTACCAGTGTTTTAACCCGGTTGTGGGACATCGACTCCGGCGGCATCAGTCTTGACGGCATAGACATCAGGGAAATCACGCTAGAAAGCCTGCGCCGTGAGGTTTTGCCCGTGTTACAGGACGTATTCCTATTTTCCGGCACGATAGCCGAAAACATAACGCTTGGGCTCGACCTGCCGCCCGCCGAAGCGCGCGAAGCCGCAATCGCCGCCGCAAAAGCCGTGCGCGCCCACGACTTCATCACGCGGCACGATGCGGGTTACGACACGCCGCTTTCCGAAGGCGCGGCCAATATCTCAGGCGGCGAGCGCCAGCTCATCAGCTTTGCCCGCGTCATCGCCCACAACCCGTCCGTCGTCGTGCTGGACGAAGCGACAAGCTCCATCGACACGGAAACCGAGCAGCTCATACAGGCGGGCATGGAACGGGTACTCTCCGGCAGAACCTCCATCGTGATAGCCCACCGCCTCTCCACGATACGGAACGCCGCGCGCATCCTCGTACTGAAAGGCGGCGCCATCGCCGAGCAAGGCCGCCACGACGAGCTTATCGCGCTAAACGGCCTCTACGCCGGCCTCTACCGCCTTCAATTTCAACCCCAGCCGGCGGGCTTACATACGTGAAATCTCCGCTGATTACACGGAAACCTGTCACACACAAAGCCCTCATAATCTGTGAGAATCAGTGTAATCTGTGAACAATGCTTCTTAATATGGGAAAGGGGGGCGCTGTTTTCCATGCCGCGAGCGGCACATAGCCGCCTCCTCGCCGCGCCCCCCTGTCTACATCCCGCGCAAGCGCGGTATTCCGCCACCCCCAGCCCGATAACGGCGCGCGAAACATTGAGCGCGTACAGTCGAAAAAGCCGCAGGCTGTGGCGCGGGACCAGGCCGCTGTTTAGAATAAGTTTTTAGCGCCCCCCAATCCGCCACCCCCTCCAACACCGCCTGGAGTTTGCGGCAAGCAAGCCGCGTTTCCCTTCCTTATGCAGCTAAAGCGTGCGGGGAGATCAACGTGCAAAGCACGTTGATCCAACGTCAGGCAAAACAGCATAAGCAAGCGTGCTTGCGACACGCTGTTTTGTGGCGCTGGAACAGGCCGCTGTTTAGAATAAGTTTTTAGCGCCCCCCGATAACGGCGCGCGAAACATTGAGCGCGTTTAGACGAAAACGCCGCAGCAAGCTCGTTCCCTTCTTATGCGGCTAGGCGTGCGGTAGAACGTCAGGCCAGAATCAGGAACTGGGCGTTGCCTCGGCGCACAAAAACAGTACGAGACCGGAATACAATTTAGCCTTCATAAAATTCCTTATAAAAGAATTACTATCAGACAGCCCGATTATCCTGTTGTTTTGACGGGTCATAAATATAGTTCAAAAAAAATACATGATGATTTCCTTCCGGCATATTTTCCGCAAAACAGGATTTACGCTTTCCTTATAAATTTATTCTCTCGTCCAGTCCACTTATAGTATTCAAACACTAGCGTTGTTTGGAAACTTCAATTTCCACGCTAACTTCCATTAAAAAACGCAGTTTTGTCGAACCTAAGGTTCGCAGGCGCTTAGCCTTGTAAACTGAAAAACGGTAATAGACTTTAGGCCACGACAACCAGCCGGGTTGTAGAACAAGTCTATTATTCATTGTATTGTGAATGGCGGCTATGCGCAAAACGGTAGTGGGCGAAAGATGTTGCTTGCTTGTTTCTTTTCACTATAATTCGTTTACTGACCATACTTTATAACGCTCTTTACCAAGAACCTCACACCGTTCTCCCACTACCCACAAAACAGCTTTTAAGCTGTTTTGCAGCGTGTCGCAAACTTCAAGATAAACGCCTACGTGTTTATCCGCTTGCTTAGGTGAAACTCCATGTGGCGTGAACGTCAGGTCCCGGATTGGGGGGTAGCCCGCAACCGTGTGCGGGCGTAGGGGGGACGGACAATAAGGGCGGCTATATGCCAAAAAGGCATGGAAATCGTCCCCCCCCCCCCCCCTTATTAAAGAATCATTGAAGACCTGGAAAACAGCACGGAAACACCTAAGCCACCAGCGTATTTAAAGACGACTGGCGCCCGCTCCGCTGGCGGCCAGCCGCGTAACGGCTTGGGCCCTAAAGCCTAAACAGCAGGTCCTCGTAGCTGGGGAATGGCCACACCTCTTTGGACACGATCTTTTCAAGGGCATCTATCCTGGCGCGTACTGTTCCCATCGCGGCGCGAATCTTTTCGTTGTACAGTTTTGCCTGCGCGAACGGCTCTTCCGCAGCTTGCGCGACGGCAAGCGCCGCTTCCAATTTGGCGGTTTCTTCATACAACTCGGAGCAAAGTTCAGCGATGCGCTTTGCGCCTTTTTCCTGCGGCGCGCTTACCGCGTGAATCGCCGCCATAGCCTCAGCATCCCGCGCCAATTCCGCACCGTACTTGCTGGCCGCTGGGAATATACTGCGCCGCGCGATGTCTATCAGTACGCCTGCCTCTATGTTTACCTGTTTGGAATACTTTTCCAGGTATATGTGGTAACGGCTTTCCATCTCGTCCTTTGAAAGCACATTGTGTTTTTCAAACAGACTGATCGTATCGCCTGAGAGCAGCACCTGGAGCGCGTCCGG
>JAITAE010000047.1 GCA_031284295.1 Spirochaetaceae bacterium | reverse complement strand
TTTTTATGAAAAAAACCATTGTTTTGGTGTTACTGGTCTGCGCTACCGCGCAGGGTCTTATGGCCAGTCCTTCCAAACAGGCGGCGGGGACGGGCGACTTGAAAGCGTTCAGGCTGGGGCACTTAAACTCAACGGCCCACTTGCTGGCCTTTGTAGCCAAGGAAGAGGGCTTCTTTGAGGAGGAGGGGCTTGACGCGGAGCTTACACAGTTCGCAAGCGCCGCGGAATTTGCCGCGGGCCTTGAATCGGGGAAGCTGGACGCGGCCTTTATCGGTTCCGTTGCAATAGTTACGTTACAGGCGACAGGGCACGACCTGACTATATTTGGCGGGGCAATGACCAATGGCCACGGCTATGTGATCAAGAGCGAACTGGTCCCACCCGGATACAAGGAGGGGGACATCAGCATCCTAAAGGGAAAAAATATTGCTACGGCAAAGAATCAGACCGCGGATTACGAGCTTTCAGTGCTGCTGAGAAACAACAACCTTGTTATCGGCAAGGACGTGAATGTTGTTTACTTTAACAGCCAGACGGACGCCTACAACGCGCTGCAAAGCCGTGAGATAGACGCGGCATCCGTGTTCTCGCCGTACGCGGCCCGCGCGCGGAGTGAGGGCCACACGGTGGTTTACTACTGCAACGACAAAACCGAATTCCTGGATCAGCCATGCTGCCGGCAGGTGGCGTACACGCCGGCGCTGAAGGCAAATCCGGACCTGTTCCGGGCTGCTGAACGGGCCCTCATCAAAGCGTACAAATTCTCGCAGGAGAACCACGATAAGACGGTTACGGACGTGAACAAATACATCCCGCTGGCGCGTGATATTATCGAGTATGAAGTTTACGGCGGCCACAGTTTCTCCTCGCCGGACCCGGACAAGAGGGCGATGAAGATTCTCAAGGCGGACGTTGTGTCCGTCGGGTACGCGGTCGATTACGATATAGAGCCCATGTTCAATACGTCAATCTACAAAACGGCCCTGGAAGAATTGTACAAAGCTAACCCGGATGATGCCATTTACAAGAATATGCAGGTTCACTTTAACCGCTTTGAGTAGGAAGCGTGAGGCAAAAAAGAAAAAGTCCTACGGCTCAACGCTCCCGCGTTGAGCCGGGCAATTAGGAAACGTTCGGAACCGATGGGAAAAATAGATATCGAAAACTTGACAGTGCGGTACAAAGACGGCGGACAGGAGTTCACCGCGCTGGAAAATGTCTCGTTTACCGTTGAGGAAGGGGAGTTTGTCAGCGTGATAGGCTCGTCCGGCTGCGGTAAAAGTACGCTGCTCAGTGTGCTGGGAGGTTTGCGCGCGCCTTCTTCCGGGCGGGCCTCAATAAGCGGCGCGGTGATTTCGGGTCCCGGCCCTGACAAAAGCATGGTGTTTCAGCACTATTCGCTATTCCCGTGGATGACCGTCCTTGACAATGTCGCATACGGAATAAAGCAGGTGAAAAAGGGTCTTGCAAGAAATGACCGGCTGAAACTGGCCCGGGCTTTTCTTGAAAAAGTCGGTCTTGAGAATTTCAAACATAAATTCCCGGAGCAGTTATCCGGCGGGATGAGACAGCGGGCCGCCATAGCGCGTTCCCTCGCGATGAATACTGAGATTCTGCTGATGGATGAACCGTTCGGCGCGGTGGACGCGAAGAACAGAACCTATCTACAGGAACTTCTGCTGAAACTCTGGGAGGGTGGAAATCCTGATGGGGCGGTTGTTCCTGTGGATTATCCGGTTACGCGGGGAAAACGCAAAACGATAGTTTTTGTAACGCACGACATTGATGAGGCGATTCTGATGTCCGACAGGATAATCATGCTTACCGGCAGTCCGGGAAAAGTTTACAAAGACATCAATGTTTCGTTTACGCGCCCGCGCGCCCGCGCCGTTCTGATACAAACGCCGGAATATACGCAGCTACGAAATGATCTTTTCGCGCTGTTCTTTAACGATTTCGGGAGCAATATATGAGTCGCTCTCTTACAACCGGGAACAGGTTTCTCAAGGCGTCGCACGTTTTATTTATCGTTACGCTGCTGATTCAGGGGCTGCCGGACAGGGCCGCCAACCCCAGCCCTCTGTACGCCGTGGTTTTTGTCCTGGCGCTGGAAACGTTGCTGATTGTCTCATCCGCCCTGCAAAAAAATCTCCGGTCGATAAACCTTGTATCCGATATTATCGCATTTGCCTACTTTTTTATTTTGCTCTGGACTCTGTTCACGGCAAAACTAAATCTGCTCAAGGCGTCGTTCTTTCCACCGCCGGGTACGGTGGCCGCCCAGATAGTATCTGACGGCGCGGTAATCTTTGAAAACATAAAAACGTCCCTGGGCATAGTTGTGCAGGGCTACACCCTCGCGCTGGTAACGGCCGTTCCGCTGGGCTTGTTTCTGGGCTGGAATATCCGTTCCGGCAGCGCGGCCATCTATATTTCAAAGTTCATCGGATCGATACCGCCTGTGGTGTACATCCCATACGGCATCGCGCTGCTGCCGACATTCCGCTCCGTATCGGTCATGGTTATCTTCCTCGCGTCGTTCTGGCCAATCCTGGCCGGAACGATGAGCGGCGTTCTTAACATTGAAAAGCAAATAATAGACTCGGCAAGATCGCTCTGCGTCGGCGGCGCGTCCATGCTGGCGGAGATTGTGCTGCCCGCCGCGCTGCCGCAGATTTTTACCGGCTGCAACCAGGGCCTCTCCGTCTCGTTCATCCTGTTGACATCGGCGGAAATGATAGGCGGACGGAGCGGGCTGGGGTATTACGTAAAGAATTTTTCGGACCTCGGTGATTACAAACGCATTGTCGCGGGAGTGATTGTAATAGGAGTCGTGATCACGGTGATAACGTTCTTTTTTAACAAATTACAGAGGTATCTTATGCGTTGGCGAAGCCAACGGGAGGAATAAGCAGCATGAATCCAAAAGAAATTATATCGGAACTGCTGGATCTGAAGCGGACGCCGAGGCAGCCGGTTACGTTGCTGTCGGGCGGGGCGTGGGCGCTTAACAGCAACGGCCTCTCCATGGAAAAGGCCCTGTCGGAAGACCCCGAAAAAGTTGCGGGAATTCTGTACGAAGCGTATACCGGTGTGGAATCGGATATAGTCTGGGCCACGTCCGGTTACAGCAATATCGTGATAGGCGCGATCGGCGGTAAAATAAAATTCCGGCTGAAAGGTACGCCGGATGTCCACGATACGCTGATCAAACAAATTTCCGATATTGACGGCATCAATATCAACAAAATTGCCGATGACCAGCGGGTACAGGCTTTATTAAAAATTACCGGCAGTATGGCAAAAAAGGTAGACGGCAAAAATTATCTTGCTCTTAACAGGTGGGGACCTTTTACGCTGGCGGGGCTTCTTTACGGCGCTGAGAATCTGATGCGGAGTATTTACCGCAGCCCCGATTCCGTGCGCCGTCTCCTCGATTTTACGGTGAAACTGTACCTGAAGTGCGCTCTGCCTTACATGGACAACGGCGTCGATCTTGTTCTTCTTTCCGAACCGACAAGTTCCGGCGACATGATTGCCCGCAAGCATTTTGAAACTTTCGCGCTGCCGGCTTTCAAAAAAGTGTTCGACGAGCTGCGCCGGAAAAATGTCAGAACAGCGCTCCACATCTGTGGCAATATCAGCGACCGCCTCGATCTGCTTAACGGTATCGGTACGGAACTTGTCTCGGTTGACTACAAGGTGGATTTGGGCAAGTGCAGGGAGGTTTTTGACGGACGCACCGCCTTTGCCGGAAACATGAATCCTGTGGCCGTGATGCAGAAAGAAAGCCCTGAGGGTGTGGAAAAAGCTTGTCTTGCCTGTATAGCCCAGGCGGGAGCGGGGCCGGGCTACCTGTTGATGCCGGGATGCGACATTCCGCCCTCGACGCCCGCCGAAAACATCAAAGCGATGAGCAGGCTGGCCCACACCGGCAGCGGCAGTTATATAGTTAATAGT
>JAITAE010000043.1 GCA_031284295.1 Spirochaetaceae bacterium | reverse complement strand
CTGCTGGCGTTCATCTTCAAAGAGGCTGCACGCGCCTGTTTTCCACTCGTCCCTTGCGCGCAGAACCAAATTTTCGACATCATTCCAATTATCTGCGCGCGGTCCGCTTATACCACGGTTGGTTGAATTTGAAAAAACAATGCACTTACAGCCAATTGCCCGCAGCGATTCAATGTTTACAGGTGCGTCGTCAATATAAACGTGAGCGCCTACCGCGCCTTTGTCTTTCATAAAACAAAGATCCCAGTAAGGTATATCGTACGAATCGAGCCAGTCCACGGTTTGTGTTATTGTGGTTTTGTGCGAATATTTTAAAAACAAGCGATGCGTGATTATACGAATTCTGATTCCATAGGCGGAAAGTTTCCGCAGAACAGCGGAAGCGTTTTTTATCGGCTTCATGTTACGAAAAAGGTTACGCTGCGTAACGGCAAAACGGTGCAAGCGTTCATAGCCGCCGAATTCATTTATACACCATTCATCAAGACCGAAACCGACTTCTTTTGTAAGGCTTTCAAGCGGTTTATCCAGCCATTCGGCGGCAATTTCCCGTATTGAACCGTAAAAGTCACCGACAACGCCGTCAAGGTCAACGCCAAAAATAAATTCCGTATCGTCCATAAAAATCTCCGCCGGATTCAAATGTTGAACGGGACCGCAAAAATCCCAATAATTTCAATGTAATTGCATCGTGATTGCATCATTGGTTGAACCGCGTTCAAAACCCGGCAGTCTGGAAATTTTATCAGTAATCATTTTGTGAAGTCAATGCCGGGCGGGCCGCTTCTATCCCTTGCGCAAACATTCGCGTCCTGAATAGGAGCTCCGCACGGGAAAACCGGTATTTCCAATCGTGTCGGGATACTCGCCTACCCCTTTCAGTTTGTCATAGGTCAGCAGCCCTTCCTGCCACATCCGCCTGAAAACCCCGCCTCCGGCAGGCCGCGTCCGCAGGCCGCTTGACACAAGCGTGTTCAAGCGGATACCCTTTCTAGAGTGACCTCTTCGTCTAGTGGTCAGGACACCGGGTTTTCATCCCGGCAACACGGGTTCGACTCCCGTAGAGGTTATAATTTTACTGTAAGCCCGCGCGCCCGGCGCGGGCGTTTTTGTGGTAGATAGTGTAGATGGCGAGAGGGCCCTTGGCCTCCGTGTTAGCGGCGGTACTTACGGTTTACTCCGCCTAAACCGCCGTCAAGGGTATGCGCCCAAAATTTTAGGCTGATCCAGCCGCCAGAGCACCTTTATGTTGCAAGCGACCGGGCGGCCAGAGTTCATGTAGATTTTCCCATCAATGTTCAAAACCGGCCCCTGTTCCCGCCACGTCATGTAATCGATGTGGGATACCTTGTCCATGTTGAGTTCGTAAGGAGACTGCCAGTCCGCGTCATCGGCATATCTGCCGGCCCGGTACAGCATAGCCAGATACTGATCATCGCTTACATAGCTCCGGGCGGACGCTTCGTACGCGCCCTCGCCCTGCGCGAGCAGGAAGGCGGCGTCGCGCGCGGCAAAGGCCGCCGACAGTTTGAGCAGGTAGGCGCGTATACCGTAGGGCAGCTCTTTTAAAACCGTTTCGTCTTTGTGGTAATGTTCTTCGGCCATTTCCTCGGATTTTTCGCCGTAATTTTCGTGCGGCGCATCGCCGCCTGAGTTTTCCCTTTGCCCGAAACCGGCGCAGGATACCAACAGCGCCGCAGCCAGCGGGAACAAAACTTTCACGTTGTAATTACATAACATAGCGGCATCCTTCTGTCCCGGAAATCTTCATCACGGATCTGTTCGCTTATATCTTTTATGGAAATATTTTTTCCTGTTCCCATACTTTTAAAACTATCGCCTAGCCCGTCAATCTTCAAGTTGAATTTTTCCCGGCTCACGTGCGCGTTCACGCAGAAAAAAAGTCTGCCGCGCCCGCTCAACAGTCCGATACATTTTGAAATCAAAAGTTGATAATCACGTTTTATATCAAAGACGCCGCCTGTGGGGTTACCTTTCATCCTCTTTGAATTTGAAAACGCGGGCGGGTCCGCGATTATTATATCCCAGCGCTTCCCGGCAGATTCGGCGCGATCCAAAAACCTAAAAACATCGGAACGTTCAGGCTGTATTTCTACGCCGTTTAACGCGCCGTTGCGGAGCGCCCATTTAAGGTAGGTTGAAGACATATCAACCGAGTCCACCCGCCGCGCTCCTCCCTTTGCCGCGTACACGGAAAACGATCCCGTATAGCAAAAAAGATTCAAAACCGTTTTGCCGGACGCTTCCGCCATTATCATTTTTCGCAAAAGCCTGAGATCGGGAAATATGCCGGTATCAATGTATTCGGACAGGTTCACAATAAACGAAAGGCCGTTTTCTTTTATCACCATTTCGAAGCCGCCGCCCGGCTCCTTTTGATACTGAGTACCGGTTTTCGGAATGTCATATCTATTTTCATGGCGCGGCGGTCTGTGCTTCTGGCGGCGGCGCAGCTTAAAAAATATATTTTGCCCGCCGGTACCCAGCGCTTCCGCCGCGGCGGATTTCATCGCGCAAAGCCAGCGTTCTTCCTCGTCCGGGTCTTTTTCGTATGGACGCTTGTACAGGGCGCCGGAAACGGTCTGTATTTTATCGTTATGATAAAAATCAAGCGCGAGCGGTATTTCCGGGATGTCGCGGTCGTACAACCTGTAAACGCCCGCGCCCGTGCGGGCCGCCCATTTGCGAAGGTGGCGCTGTCTTTTACGCAGGCGGTTAAAAAACATCTCCGCCTGCCGCCGCGTATCGCGCGCCGTTTGCGCCAGGTCCGCGGACGGGACGGTTTCATTTTCAATCATATTAAAGCTTCCGGTTTTCCCCGTGAATTCTCTTTTTCAAGCTATCCCGTATGTTTGCGGCAAAATGATATTGAGCGATTTCGGCTCCGTCTTTACCCGTCCGCCGCAGGGCGTTCCGGTAATTTTTTCGCGGCGGGGGCCTGCTGCCCGCCGCGACTTTCGCGCGGCGGCTCATACAAGCTCAAAAGTAATATTTCCCGCACTCCTTTTAAGTTCCGCGCCCGGTAAAAAAACAATTTTTACCCCACTAATGTGATGCGCCGAAAGTTCATTATCAACTGCCGGCCATTCACTGGTAACGGAAATACGGAAGGTTCCAACGCCTTCCAGTTTTACCGGCTGCCCCAATTTTAGTAATAATGGCAGTACCTCTACTATATTGCTCAAAACACTTTGAACATAACCCGATGAGAGCGCCGGCCGTCCCTCTATTTCCTTTGCGATTTCCCGAAAACCCACACTCCTGGCCGTTTTCTACATCAAATACCACTTTGAAAAAGCCGCGTTTTGGGGGTTTTCTCGTTGAATTCTCTTTAATATTACCCTCATTTTGGCTTCCAATACCCTAATTTACAGTTACTATAGTGAAATAGCATATTCTTAATCAATATTCTTAATCAAGGGATTTTGATAAATCATCAAGAAATATACAAAAATCATTGGGAGATTTTACTGAAATCATCAAGAGTTTTTAAAACGGAAGGGAACCGAGCTTGCTACAGCAGTGGGAGGCGGCGGATTGGGGG
>JAITAE010000141.1 GCA_031284295.1 Spirochaetaceae bacterium | reverse complement strand
GGGGGTACTGGAAGACCCGCGCAGCGGGGCTGTAAGTAGGGGGGCGCGACAGGAAAGCCCCTATATGCCGGTAACGGCATGGAAATAGCGCCCCCCTTATTAATAAATCAGCGTTGCCCTAGGGAAGCACTGGTTAAATGAGGTACTGGATTTAAGGGCTGGGGGCTTACATACTCATCAGAATTTAGATGATTTAAATCATAGCATCTCAAGTTTTCATATCAAAGACGCAAGCGTCTTTGATACGCGGCCTGAGCTTTCGGCGCGCTCAACATTGGCCGAGGCGTCCCCGTACAGGGCCTGTAAGCCTTCGCCCGCGCGAAGGCTTACGCAGCGCAGGCCGGACGAGGCCGCCCGGCGCAGTAGCGCAGCGTTCTCGCCGTTAAAATCGCCGACGGGAAAGGCCGTGTCCACGACAAGTTCCGTATTCCGCATCAGGTCCCAGGCTTCGCGCGCCCTGTCACCGCTTATCGGCTTAAAGCTGTCTTCCGCGACAAGGGCAAGGCGCATATCCTCCGCGACGCGGCAGTCTATGTCGTTCCGGTGCAGAATGCCGGTCGCTATGCCCAGCCCCATCCGGCTTGCCGTGCGGTAAAACGGCGTCCCGCTGCCCGCGCCCGCCACGATGAACACCCTCGGCGGAAGCTCGTTGTAAAGTTCCGTACTGCCAAGCAGCGAATCGTAGAACGCGTCTTCTATGCCGTAAAGCCTGTTAAGTACGCTCCCGTCCATAAGGTCTTCCGGTTTTCCGGCGGCGGAGATCGCGCCGTCCTTGACCAAAAGTACATACTGGCAGGCTTTTAACGCGATGTCTATGTCGTGCAGCGCGAGAATCACGGTAAGATCGCGCTCCCGCGAAAGCCTGTTCAGTATACGCATCACTTCTATTTTATGCTTGATGTCAAGGTGGCTTGTCGGTTCGTCCAGGATGATGAGCCCGGGCTGTTGGGCAAGGGCGCGGGCTATCATCACCTTCTGCTTTTCCCCATCACTCAGGCTGTAATACTCCCGCCCGGCAAGGTCCGCCGCCCCCGCCGTTTCGAGCGCCTCGTTTACGATGCGTGTGTCTTCACCGGAAAGTTTTCCAAAAAAGCCGGTGTGGGGCGTCCGTCCCATCGCGGTAATCTCGAAAACACTCGTCATCGGGATGGACAGGCTTTCAGTCAGCACCGCCGCGAGGTTTTTTGCCCTGTCAACAGGCTTCATGCTCTCTATTCTGACGCCGCTCACGTACACCGAGCCGTTGACCGGCGACAGTAAGCCGGAGAGGGTGCGCAGTATCGTTGATTTCCCCGACCCGTTGGGCCCCAACAGGCATATCGTATGACCGCGCAACGCCTCTATGCCGATATTTTTTACAATGATTTTTCCACCGTAGCCCGCGTCAAGACCTCGGGTTTCCAGGACAGGCGCGTCAGCTTTCATACCGTCTACGGCTCAACAGCCAAACAACAAGCGGCGCGCCGGCAAGCGCCGTTACGGAGCCGAGCGGCAGTTCCACGGGCGATACCGCGGTCCGCGCAGCAAAGTCACAGAAACTCGCCATCAGCGCCCCGCCAAGGACGACGCCCGGCGTCAGAATCCGCGCGTCCTGCGTACTGAACAAGACCCGGCAGATATGGGGCACGGCAAGCCCGATGAACGAAATGGGCCCGGCAAACGCGGTAACCGCCGCCGTAAGAAGGCTGGAAATCAGTATGATCAGGCTGCGCAGGACTTTTACGTTTACCCCCATAGTAACCGCGTAGTTTTCGCCCATGTTGAGGGCGTTAAGCTGCTTTCCCAGCAGGAAAGCAGCCGCCATCAGAGGCAGCGTAATGGCGTACAGGATGCGCAGTTCGCGCCCGTTAATCCCCGAAAAATTCCCCATAGCCCAGATTGAGAAGCGGGCTATCTGTTCTTTCTCGGCAAACGCGCTCAGCATACCTGTCCCCGCCGAACAGAGGTAACCGCACATCAGGCCGATTATCAGCAGCGTTACGATACTCTTGACGCGCCGCGCCGCGAACAGTATCACGGACATCACCACCATAGCGCCTGAAAACGCGCCCGCCACCAGCGTGGCGGGCGGCAGGCGGCGGAACCCTAACGCATAGCCGCCAAGCATGATAAACCCGACAAACAGCGTCGAACCGGACGAAACACCGAGCACGTAAGAATCGACTATCGGGTTGGAAAAAAATGTCTGAAGCAGGAGGCCCGCCAGGGCAAGCGCCCCTCCCGCCGCGATGGAAGCAAGAGCGCGGGGCAGCCTTATTCTTTGAATGATAACCTGACCGCTTGAATCGCCGCCGTTCCCGCCGCCAAAAATGATGGAAACTATTTCGCCCGCGCCTATATTTGCCGAGCCGAATCCAAGGTTCAACAAAAAAACAAGAACCAGCGCCGCAATCAGAACCGCGTAACTTACCGCAAAGCGCCGCGTATTAATCATAGCTATTCTCAAAATCAAACGGTGTAAACAGCGGGAATACTGGTTGAAACGCGGTGTTCATGCGGCAAATCCTCTATCCGGCAAAACGATTCTGTTCCCGCGCAAAACATGGAGCGGGGCCCGCCGGGCGTCAAAGTTTCCGGCTTGCCGGCGCTTTGCCCGTAGCGGTTACGGAATAACGGAGGTTTTACCCGCTTCCTTTCCGTATGCAGAGCAGTTTAACACATCCTGTACTGTACCATCAAGGCCGCCGTCAGGCGGCTGGGAGTCGTCCTGGAGAGCGGGCTAGGCGGCGGCCGTGAGTAGTGAGTAGTGATTAGTGAGTAGTGAGACTAAGGATTGTGGCTTCACCAAGGCTTGGTGTGAGTGTTCACCAAGACTTGACGCGGGTCTTCACCAAGGCTTGACGCGGGTCTTCACCAAGGCAAGGAACCGGAGGCGGTTCCAGTAAGGAACCGGAGGCGGAATAACCGGCTGCGCCGGTTATTTCCGGTGTTGGCGGGGGCGGTTCCAGTAAGGAATAGGGAATAGTGAGGCCGCCGGCAGGCGGCTGGGAGTCGTCCTTGAGAGGGGCTGAACGGCGGCAGTGAAGAGCGATGAATGAGAAATGAGGAGTGAAGGGGGATAATGCGCGTATAGCCGGAAACCGCACCGGCTAAAAATACCCCCCCCCCCCCCTATAAAGGAATTTACTTTCCGATTACGGAGATGTCTTCACCAAACCAGATTTCGGAAATCTGCGCGACCATGCCGTCTTTTACCATGTTGTTAAGCGTTTTCCATACTTCTTGCTCCAAGGCAACATCGTTTTTACGGAAACCAATGCCGAACTCTTCTTCGACAAGCGTTTCGTGCAGTTTACGCAACGGCTTGCCGGAACGGCCTATGCTGTCATTTGCTACGACCAGGTCAGCGACGACGGCGTCCACGCCCCCCGCGTCAAGGTCCATGAATGCTGTCAGGAAATCCTTGTACTCGATGATCTCACGCAGAGACGCTTTGAAATCCGGCGATTCATCTATCGCGTCAACCGATGAGGAGCCGGTCTGAGTACCGGCACGTTTCCCCGCAAGGTCCTTCAGAGAATTGATAGGGGAATCCTGCTTGACCACGATAACCTGCGCGTTTTTCAGGTATGGAGGGCTGAACAGCAGCGCCTTTTTGCGCTCGTCCGTGATCGTAAAGCCGTTCCAGATACAGTCAATCTCGCCTGTAGCAAGTTCCTGTTCCTTGGCGTTCCAGTCTATCGGCTGCAGAACCAGTTCCCAGCCAAGCCTCCTGCAAACCTCCTTGGCCAGATCGACATCGTAACCGACAATCTCGTTCCGCTCGTTGCGGAAACCCATGGGCGGGAACGAATCGTCAAGCCCCATCACAAACTTTTTCTTTGCGTGAATCTTTTGCAGCGAATCATCCGCGCCCGCTTCTTTCCGTGCGCTCGCAAAAACCGCGCCAGCCGCAACCGTCATGCAAAAAAATACAATAATACACTTTTTCATATTTCTCTCCTTATTATGAAAAGTGAATCCAGTATAACCGGGCGGAGAGAAAAGGTAAACGCCCCGCCCGCCTTGCCGAGTATGTCATATTCGCTAATTGCATTTTTCAGGAGTTGGAACGTCAAGCGGTCAGCGGTTCAGCCGGTCGGGATCGCCTCGCCGGGATCCATCGTATAAATCAGCGCTTCCCAGGCTTCCACAATGGATACAGTCTCCGTTCCATGCCCACGCCATTATTCCGGCGCCGTTTGGCCCCAGCCATTTGATGAACCTCCCCGCCCTGAAGTCGCAAACTTTGCGGCGGGGTACCATGTAAGCGTTGCATTGTTTACGAGGTTGAGTTTGCGCGCAGCGCAAACTATAAGACTAAGCGCTATGCGGTTAGTCCACGTTCTGTAAGGAAATTATTTAACTGTGGGGATTTGCATAGCAAATCCGTCTACTACCATTTTTTGTTGACGTTACCAATTCTCTCTCGCCCTAGGGCGGGGGAGCAGACCTCACTGCGAATAAATCATCATTATTTCTATCTACCCCCCCTCCCCACCGAAAAAAAAACATCCATATACTTTTCTGAGTGGAAAAGGCACATTTTGTGTGATCCCCAGAGTCTTTGATTCCCGGTAGCATCTTTGACTACGGGCCAGCCGTTGACAGGGTATGCGGATTCAGGATTTGATAACGGTAATGTGATGAAATATTTCCTCCATGCGGATTTGGACGCTTTTTACGCCTCCGTTGAGCAGTTGGATAACGCGGAATACCGCGGGAAACCCGTAATTGTAGG
>JAITAE010000050.1 GCA_031284295.1 Spirochaetaceae bacterium | reverse complement strand
CGGTACGGAGGAACATCACGCAGATACACCTTGACGACGCGGTGGAGGCCGAGCGCATATTCTCCACGCTGATGGGCGAAAACGTCGCTCCCCGCCGCGAATTCATAGAGGAAAACGCGCTGCTTGTTAGCAACCTGGACGTATAGGCCGGTCGCATCGGCACGGGAGCGCGAGCCGCCAGGTGGCGCGCACAGCCGGAACATTATATGCCATCTGCGCAAACTTGAGATTTTTATAAAAGTCGTATAGAAAATCCGCAACCGATCGCGGCTATTAGGCGGGATTTATAAGATTAGGGCAACGCTGATTATTAAAAAAGGGGGCGCGGCGATGGGGGGCTATGTGCCGCTCGCGGCACGCCCCCCTCCCCCTTCCCCAAAAAAAAATCTGATACGCCGGCGTATCAGATTTTTTTTTGAGGGGGCCGGCCTTGTCCGAGGCCGGCTGTTGAAGTCTACGGCAGACTACCTGTAGCGGGGACGGTCATCGCGGCGCGGACGGTCGTAACGGGGACGCTCCTGGCGGTACGGTTTATTTTCTGATGGCGGCGGCGCGCCGTCCGGGTCTATGGCATCTATGTACGACAGGTTTAGCCTGCCCATCTTGTCGATTTCAAGAAGTTTGACCGGAATCTGCTGACCTTCTTTTAGTACGTCGGAAACCTGCGCGATATGCTGCCGAGAAAGTTTCGATATGTGAACGAGTCCCTCTTTTCCGGGCAGGATTTCGACAAACGCGCCGAACTCCATCAGCCGCATTACCTTGCCATTGTAAATCTTGCCTGTCTCCGGATCGGCGACAATACCCATCACCGCCTGTTTAGCTTCCTCGGCGGAGTGGGCGTTCCGGCCATATATCGTAACCTTGCCATCGTTATCCGTGTTGATGGTTACGCTGTACTGTTCGCTAAGCGCCTTGACGTTCTTGCCGCCCGGCCCTATCAGCGCCCCGATTTTATCAACCTCAATTTTGAAAGAAACAATTTTCGGAGCGTATTCACTTATCGTTTCAACCGGCTTGTCCAACGTTGCGTTCATTATTGAAAGTATATGAAGCCGCCCGCGTTTTGCCTGTTCAAGCGCCTTTGTCAGTATCTCAAGGCTGACACCCGCGATCTTTATGTCCATCTGAAATCCGGTGATGCCATCCTCGGTGCCGGAAACCTTAAAGTCCATGTCGCCCAGGTGATCCTCGTCGCCAAGTATATCGGACAGCACGGCGTAGCGCGAACCTTCCGTGACAAGCCCCATCGCTATGCCGGCGACAGGCTTTTTCATCGGAACACCCGCGTGCAGCATGGAAAGTGTGCCTCCGCAGACGGAAGCCATCGATGATGAGCCGTTGGACTCCATTATCTCCGAAACTACACGGACGGTGTAGGGAAAATCGATTTTTGAAGGCACCATAGGCACAAGAGAGCGGCGGGCCAGATTACCGTGCCCTATCTCCCGCCTGCCGGTACCCAGCCGCCCAACCTCGCCCACCGAATAGGGTGGAAAATTGTAGTGCAACAGAAAGTTTTCGCGCTTGTCACCTTCAATGTCGTCAAACACCTGCTCGTCAAACACCGTTCCAAGCGTGGTAACTGCCAAGGCTTGTGTTTCGCCGCGTGTAAACAGGGCCGACCCGTGAACGCGGGGCAGAACACCGACCTCGCAGGTGATTGGACGGATATCTTCACAGCCTCTCCCATCAACACGTCTTCCCTTGTCAAGAATGGATGAGCGAAGGATCTGGTACTGCATATCTTCGAAAAGCGCGTCAAAAAGTTTTTTCTGGGCCGCGTCTTCAAACTGTTCGGCATACCTGGCGGCCAGATCCGCCTTCACCTTGTGAACCGCCTCGTGCCTGCCCGCTTTGCCTTCAACAAAACAGGCCGATTCGAGCAGGGGGTAAGCGGCGGAACGAATCGCCTCGGCATTTTGCAGCGTAAGCTCGCTTGGCGCTAGCGGAAGTTTTTCCTTGCCCGCCAGCTTCCGCAACTCCTCCTGCATATCGCAAAGTTCGATGATGACGGCGCGTCCCAGTTCCATAGCCTTCAGCATCGTTGCCTCGTCAGTTTCTTTTGCGCCGCCCTCGACCATCGTGATGCCGTCCTGAGTACCCGCCACTACTATTTCAAGCGTGGATTTTGCAACCTGTTCGTATGTGGGATTCACGACAAGCTCACCGTCCACCTGGCATACCCTGACACCCGCTATCGGGCCGTTGAATGGAATGTTCGAGATATGCACCGCCGCGGAGGACGCGGCTATCGCCAGAATATCCGGCGGGTTTACCATATCGGTAGAGATAGTTGTGGGCACAAGCTGAATCTCCCTGCCGAACTCTTTTTCAAACAGCGGACGCATCGGACGGTCAATAAGACGGGAAACAAGAATTTCCTTGTCCTTGGGTCTGTTTTCACGCTTTATAAAACCGCCCGGGATTTTACCCGCGGCGTAATACTTTTCGTTATAGTCCACCGTGAGCGGCACATAATCCAGCCCTTCAACCGCATCCAGCGACGTACAAACCGTCGCAATCACAACGGAACCTTCGCATTGGGCAAAAACCGCTCCGGCGGCCTGCCTCGCAATCCTGCCGGTTTCCAACGTTATCTCTTTACCGGCGATTGTTCGTGTTACTCTTTGTGTCATTATTTCCTTAATTTGAGTTCTTTAATGAGCGTCCTGTACCTTTCAAGATTCTCGCGCTGAATATACTTCAAAACACGACGGCGCTTCCCTACCAGGATCAACAAGCCACGCTGACTTGATTTATCCTTTTTGAATTGTTTGCAGTGTATCGTAAGCTGGTTTATACGCTCAGTCAACAATGCAACTTGTACTTCCGTCGCGCCGGTATCCTTATCGTTTTTACCGAACTTGTTCACGATGGTCGTTACTGTTTCCTTGTTCAATGACATTATTGCCACTCCTATTTATAAAAAGACGGCTGTATAACCGCCGGTGATTAACACTAAAGACATTCAATACCGCGTCCCAGAAGCGAGGCCGCCAAACCATATTGGCCCGAGGCAAGCGCGTGGCGGATTCTACTGGAACTGACCGGAAGTCCGCCTTCCATTACCGGGGCTAACACTTCGGCAGTTATCCCCGCCGCTACGGCAAGCTGTTTTATCGCCGCCGCATCCGTATCGTTCCGGTAACCACAGTGAAAGTCCGCCCCTACCACAATATAGCGCATATTGACGGCGCGTGAAAGTCTTCTTATAAACGCCCTCCCTGTGATTCTACTGAAATCCTCAGAAAAGTCAATCAGTACGCAGGCGGCAAGACCCGCTTCGGTAAACAATTCCAGCTTCCGGTCCAAATCGATGATGTCTCCGGAATACGAACCCTTGTGAAAAAATTGACGGGGACTCATCCTGAATGTCACGGCAACACTCCTGTAGGGGCTTGATGTAATCCTGTCAAACAAGGACCTGTGCCCCCGGTGTACCCCGTCAAACACGCCTATAGTTACCGCGCTGCTCTCCGTCCACGGTTCACCCTTAATTAAATCGCCCCAGTCGATAATATCCAAAATGCTTTTCCTTAGCTTACGCCTAATATGCCTTATTTTCCGTTATATTTTAAGGGGGCGCCCGGCGACCTTACAACACTGGTAGATTCGTTGTTTCCGTGCAATTT
>JAITAE010000034.1 GCA_031284295.1 Spirochaetaceae bacterium | reverse complement strand
AGGAGCGCAATGTGGGCATTGTTGATTCAAAAAAAGCCGCCAACCTGCTTAAATCGCTAAGTCATCCCTGCTTTTCCGGCTGCGGCGGCGGGCACAGCCGTGTTCACCTACCCGTTGCCCCGGCCTGCAACGTACAGTGCAATTACTGCGTGCGCAAGTACGACTGTCCAAACGAAAGCCGTCCCGGTGTTACCGCAAGGGTTTTATCGCCCGGTGAAGCGCTGGAACGCTATATGCTGGTAAAAGAAAAAATCGGAAAACCGGACGTTGTGGGCATAGCGGGACCGGGAGACGCCCTCGCCAATTTTGAATTGCTCAGGGAGACGCTTACCCTTATACGCCGGGTGGAGCCGGAAATAACGTTTTGTATTTCGACCAACGGGTTGGCCCTGCCCCGGTATGCCGGCGAACTCGGAGCCCTGGGTGTCTCCCATGTGACGGTAACGGTAAACGCCGTTGACCCGTCGGTAGGGAGGCGTATCTATCGTCACGTACTTTTTGAGGACAAAAACAGGCGGGGGGTCGAGGGAGCAAAGGTGCTGCTCGAGAATCAGCTTGAAGGCATTAGCCGTATAGTGGAACTGGGTATGGTCTGCAAGGTGAATATCGTGATGCTGATGGGAATAAACGACGGCCACATCCCCGATGTTGTAAAAACCGCCGCCGGGCTTGGTGCGGATATTTCCAACATAATGCAGCTTATTCCGGTCAAGGGCAGCATTTTTGAACATCTGCCACTGGTGAGCAACGCCGACATTACCCGTATGCGGAAACGGTGCGAATCCATGCTGCCGCAAATGTACCATTGCAAGCAGTGCCGGGCCGACGCGGCAGGTACGCTGGACAACGATGTTTCGCTTTTTTTGAATCGGGAAGCCGGGTTGCCGGCGGAAACAAAACGTGCGGTTTCGGACCGTCCCATGCGGTTTGCCGTCGCCTCAAAAAACGGTTATCTGGTTGACCTTCACTTTGGACATACCACGGCGTTTTATGTTTTTGAATATTCTCGAGGTCAGGTGGTTTTTTTTGAACACCGGGAAATTCCCCGCTACTGTTTCGGGCCGGAAGGATGCGGCGACCATTATGAGATGATGAAGGCCATCCTATCCGTAATAGGAGACTGTACCGGGGTGATTGCTGTGCGCATAGGAGAGCGGCCCAGGTCGATGCTCGCCGAAAAAGGAATACTATTTTTTATGACCTACGATTACGTTACCAGCGCGGTCAAGGCCGCGGCGGAACAGGCCGCGATGAACATCCCGGACAAAGAAACAGCGTTTCATTCCTCGGACACCTGCATATCAACGATAAAAGCCACGCGGTAAACCTTGCCCTTCTCTATTACAGCCGTTTTGATAATTGTATAATCACTTAACTGAATGCGGATATCGTGTATTCCAGGCTCGATGGCAAGAGGCGCGTTCGTCCGCATGACCTGAGTGTTGTCTATGAATATACGGGCGAGCGCCGGCGCTTCAAAGATGACAAGCGGGGTCAGATCGTGTAGCGTGATGGAAAGTGTCAGCGTTTTGCCACGCTCTATCACAAAACGGCGGTTTTCGGTGCGGTAGTCCGCGGAAAACAGCGTAAGGGTATGCTCCCCCTCCCTGATCAAAGTTTCCGCGTACGGTTTTTCGATAACCTGATCATCGACAAGTATCGTATAGCTTCCGTTAGGCAGGAATTCGGGACGGCGTACATTGACAACCAAAGCCCCCTCATCGCTGAATATCGGTTTAACGTTAAGTTGAAACCGCATCGTCTCTATCTCTTTGTTCCAGACTTTCGCTATCGGCGTTAATCTGAAAAGAAGCGGAAAACTTTCAGGTGGGACAGGCGACCTGAGTAACGTCAGGTATGGCGTACCGCGCAATCCGTGCTGGGCGCGTAGCGGTATATGGTAGATGGTTTGTATCTTGTTAGGAACAGGATCAACCAGGACAGGCGTACCGTCAATCTCGGCGGAGCTTGTAACGGGCACATCATTCAGATTCGCGTACAGCCCGAAGGCCAGGCTGCCTTGATAAGGCAGCCATGTTTGCGGCGCGGTAAATTCCAGTTCTACGCCTCGTATGAAACGTACATCCTGCTGAAGGAAGATCAGCACGGAATCGTTGTAAGTGAGTGAAACGGAAACGCCCGCCGGCATATCGCTATTCACTTCGATTCTGTCTTTGACGATGACGTTGATTGTTTCGGCGTAAAGCGCTGAATTCAGAAAAAATAACGGAAAACATATGCAGATTTTGATGTTTTTCATCTATTTTTGTCTCTCCCTGCCCCGCCCAGCAGCCTGACCGGATCCTGGGCTTTGCCGTCTTGACGTAATTCAAAATGAAGATGAGGACCTGTCGATAGACCGGTAGAACCAACCCGGCCTATCATTATGCCTGCTTTTACCCGGGTTCGCAAGCCTATGTTTATGCTGGAAAGATGACCGTACAGACTCGTCCAGCCCCCTTCATGCGTTATCACGATATATTTCCCGTAAACGGAATTTTCGGACGTTTCGCTTACCGTACCGTCTCTGGCGGCATAAACTTCGGTACCGGCTGGAGCGGCAAGATCGAGGCCGTTGTGAGAGGAAAGCCGTCCGCTGATCGGGCTTATCCGCCGCCCGAATGCGCTTGTCAGCGTGAATTTTTGCAGCGGAAAACGGAAAGAATCGGGATTCAGGAAAAAAGCCCGTTCATTCGGGGTGAAGGCGCCGCCGGGGATGAATCTGTAGCGTCGTTTTCCTTCCGGCAGGTTTATTACGATGGCGGCCCCCGCCTCGCCGTCCCTGCCGGACAGTATAAGTTTTTCAAGGTCGCTTTCGGCGTCCTCCGGTATGAAAATACCGGGTATAGAGGGTAGTATCAAGGTCCCGCCCGGAAAAGACGGTATGTGGGACAGCCGGTTCAGCGTGGCTATCGCATCGTAAGGGATGTTGCACCGGGCCGCGACCCGAAAAAAATCGTCCTCCGCGTCCGGGATATAACTGTAAAGGGTAAGGCGGCGCACTATATCTTCCGCGCCGGCGGATCCTGTCGCGGAAAATATCGCCTTGCGCCCGGCGGTTACATCCTCGGAAAACTGTTTGAACGTAAGATCTCGTCCGTCAAGGCGTTCAATCAACGGCAACGCGCCGGTACTTTCTTCGCCGCTAACACGGGCCGGAACAAGAATCAGGGCCGTGAACAAATAGACAACAACTTTTGGGTGAGATTTCAATTTTCTATGGAAAAAACACCACCTGAAAGAATTTTTTATTTCCACATATTCCGCCTGAAGCGCACATACAGTACGGCAAGAAAAGCGACAAGGCGGTTTGGTATTGAAACGGCACATTCCGGCGAAACTACAAGCCGTCCCGTAGGACACTTACATCAAAAGAGCCGGAACCTAAGTCTCAACACCCGGTAACACGGTTACCAAGCGCCCGCACGGAAACAACATGACCAAATGGTCATGTTGTTTCCTTAAATTGTGCAAGCAATTAGAATAGCCCACACCCTTCAGGGTGTGGGTTTAGCCCCCACCCGAATGAAACGCGACGCATTTCATTCATGGCGACGCCTAAACCTCCTTGATTGCTTCTGTTGGACAGGAATCTACGCAAGTTCCGCATTCGGCGCACTTTTCGGGATCAATCCAACGGATTCCATCCTTCTCGGAAATAGCTTCCGATGGACAGTCGTCTTCACAAGTGCCACAGTTAACACATTCGTCTGTAACTTTGTAAGCCATAAAACACCTCTCAAATAATGATTTTTCAAATTATATAACCAAGCCAAAGAAAATTCAAGAAAATAACGCGGCGCGCCGGCAACGTAAAAAATCCGAAGCGCATAAAACCTCCGAAAATCGCCTACAAGGCGATTTTTACCTTGCAAACTCCCTAAGTAGCGCGTAGCGCTACGACAGCAGGCCGGATAATCGTGGTGTTATAACTTTTTTCAACGAAAAAAGTTATAACACCTACAAGTACAACAGGCTACTAGCGTCCCGAAACCGGAAACACCCAACCGGGCGCCTGTAGCGCCTGGCCCCTTACCCTTAGGGAAGCACTGATTAAATGGGGGCGGCGGATTGGGGGGTAGCGGAAGACCCGCATAGCGGGGCTGTAGCGAGGGCGCTAAAAACTTATTCTAAACAGCGGCCTGGTCCCGCGCCACAGCCTGCGGCATTTTTTGCCTAAACGCGCTCAATGTTTCGCGCGCCGTTATTGGGCTGGGGGGCGCGGCGATGATGTGGCTATGTGCCGGTGACGGCATGGAAATAGCGCCCCCCTTTTTAATAATCAGTGCTTCCTTAGTCGTTGCGGGCTGTTAAATCAAACCACGTCACGGAAGTCGGCATAAGCGTCGCCG
>JAITAE010000191.1 GCA_031284295.1 Spirochaetaceae bacterium | reverse complement strand
AATACCCAAAGAAATTCCTTACGCTGGAAGATACCCACCTGCTATACGGTGAAACGGTCAGGACGGTGTTGAGGGAAACTATTATGCGGAAACGTCAACAGGAAGTTATAACACAGGCCCAACAGGAACTTGTAAACGAACTGAGAAAGGGCAATCCTTACAAAATCTTTGAAGAGAATCTGAACTACTAAAATGTCCAGGTGGAAAGGGCGTGTGCTGGCATTGGAAGCACTATACGCATGGGAGGCCGCTGGCACACCCGTAGATGAACTACTGGACTTCCCCTGGGTGGACGGCGAAAAACTCAAGGACATGGGGGAGGAAGCGCTCGTATTTCCCCGCGCGCTGGTCGCCGGCACAATAGAAAATATAGCCGTCATAGACAAAAGAATTCGTTCCGCGGTACAGAATTGGGACTTTTCCCGTCTAAAGCGCGTCGATCTTGCGATAATGCGCCTCGGCGTCTATTCCCTGCTCTTTCAGAAAGACATACCCGCCTCCGTTACCATCGAAGAAGCGGTAAAATTGTGCATTGATTACGGCGTTGACGATTCTTTCAAGTTTGTAAACGGCGTACTGGACAGCATCAGCAAGAGATTGAACGCTTAAGCCTACAAAATTCATAATTAAAATGGATGATGACCATACTTCAAGGTACTAGTATCATGACACGATTAAACTTGTGGATTTAGTTTTGGAATTTGGCCCGCTCGCCGCTACGCGGCGACCGGGCTATCCGCTATAATGAATAGGATCTCCGCACGGGGAAACCGGTATTTACAATCGTGTCGGGCTGCTAGAGTTGTTTGGAAACTTCAGTTTCCGAACAACCGCCATAAAAAAACGCGGTTTTGTCGAACAAGTCTACTTAATTTACCAAGTTATAATCCTCATTGTTCACTGTTCATTATTCACTGCCGCCGAAGGCCGAATCCCCCGGACGACTCCCAGTCGCCTGGCGGCGGCCCATTTCTCATTGCCGCCGCGCAATCATCTCTCAATGACGACTCTCAGCTACCTAGCGGCGGCCACTACTATTCTATTGTCCCTTCGTAAACGATCTTTTCGTTGCCGTCTATCGTAACGGTGATGTGTTCCTCGATGTGTGTCATCGCTTTTTCGACCTGGGCGACATAGACGATGTTTGGGTTTATCATCCTGAGCATATCGCGCGGGAATTCGGAGGAGCCTTCCACTATTATGCCGCGCGCAATTCTTATGATAGGGATGAACGAATTGTCCAGTGTATGGGTCAGCAGAATTTCGCCGCCGGTGTTGCGCAGCAGGTACGAGGCCTCGCTGAGCGTGTTTGCTTTTACTATGCGGCCCGAGCAGCGTCCGCCGAAGCCGCGCTGCCCGCGCCCCAGAATCTTGCCTATCACGTGAATTCGTATCGTATTTGCCGAATGTGGTGAATTGACGGGCACGCCCGCGGTAAACACAACCTTGTCCGATACCTTGATAAAGCCTTCTTTTATCGCCGCGCTCTGCGCCCCCTGTATCGTGGACTCGCTGTCAAGCTCGCTCTGGACGGCGAGCGGGACAATGCCCCAGTACAACAGCATTCTGCGGCGTATCTTTTCACTGGGCGACGCTCCGATAATCGGACGGAATGGACGGTACTTGCTGACAAGGCGCGCCGTATTGCCGGAAATTGTCGGCGTGATTATGCAGGCCGCCTTTATGGTTTCCGCTATCAACACCGCCGATTCCGCTATCGACTGCGCCATGTCGCCGCCGCGCTTCAGGCGTCCGCGCCGTTCAAGTTGATGCTGCCTGTACACATCCGAAGATTCCACCGTGACCGCTATCCGGTCCATCGTTTCGACCGCCGCTTCCGGGTACGCGCCGTTGGCCGTCTCGCCGGATAGCATCACGCAATCGCTGCCGTCCAGGATCGCGTTTGCGACATCTCCGGCTTCGGCGCGGGTGGGGCGCGGGTTGCGTATCATCGAATCGAGCATCTGCGTTGCGGTTATTACCGGCTTTCCCTCGTTGTTGCATAGCTCTATGATACGTTTTTGCGCCAGCGGTACCTGTTCCGGCGGTATCTGTACGCCAAGATCGCCACGGGCTACCATTATACCTGCCGATACGCGGATTATGTCTTTAATGTTTTCCAGCCCTTCTTCGTCCTCGATCTTTGCGATAACGGGCATATCGGAACCTATAGAAGCGATGAATTTTTCTATTGTTGTAACATCCTGCCGTTTGCGGATAAAGGAGGCCGCCACGCAATCCATGCCCTGTTCCGCGGCAAAACGCAGATCCGCCTTGTCCTGTTCGGACAAGGCGGGCAGCCGGGTGTGTACGCCCAGCACATTGACATTCTTCCTGCTACCCAGTTCCCCGCCGGCCTCTACCCTGCAGCGAATTACACGCCCCTGTAGTTCAATAAATTCGAGCGAGAGCAGGCCGTCCGCGATCAGAATCCATGCGCTGGGTTTAATATCGTCCGCCAGAAGTTCGTAGCTAACGATGATCCGCGTCTTTCCCCCTTCCTTCATCGTAAAAACTCCGTCCGCGCCGTACAGTCTTTCCGCGTCGCACGCGGACAGCACATCCACCATGTCGCCTGCCTCAAGCTCGATGCTGTTGCCTTCCTTCACAAGCCCTGTGCGTATCTCAGGACCCTTCGTATCCATAAGCAACGCTATCGTCGCGTTTTCAAGTTCCGCCGCCTTCCGTACCATAGCTATCGCTTCCGCCTTGTCCTTATGGTCGCCGTGCGAAAAATTAAACCGCGCGATGTTCATGCCTTTCCTGATAAGTGAACGCGCCATACCGACGCTGTCCACCGCCGGCCCCATAGTACATATTATACGTGTGTTTCTCATATTTTCCATAAATAATATTATACCATTTATAAACAAAACCGGCCAGCCCGACAGTGTGATTAAAGTACACCGGTGAAGAATGAAAATGAAGAATGAATACACCCGATAATGCACGCGGAGCGTGTTTGTGCGATAAGGCGGCGCGGTGCAGCCCCGATAAAGGTCCCTGTCTGCCTGAAACGGCGCGAAGGCTTTAGCCTGAGCAGCGGGCGCTGAAGACCGCCGCTAGGCGGCTGTCTGGTTGTCCTTGAGAAGTGGGGCGGGGACTTGTATTGGCCGGGATATTTGTGTTAAGATACTGACAGTTTAATTTTTAAAGGAAGCAATCAATGAATCTATTTAATTTGCCCCTGTTGTTTGGGGCGCCACAGGGGGCGGGAGCCCAACCCGCAAGCGGTATGGAACAGATAATCTCATTTGCCCCGTTTATTCTGATAATCGCGATTTTTTATTTTCTGATAATACGTCCCCAGAACAAAAAGCAGAAAGAGACGCAGAAAATGTTGAGCGATCTAAAAAAAGGCGATAAAGTCGTCACGATAGGCGGCGTACACGGTACGATAGCCTCCATAAAAGACAGCTCGATAGTAGTGAAAGTGGATGACAATGTAAAGATCGAGTTTAGCCGTAGCGCTGTAGCGTCCGTAACAAGCGTCGCTAAAGACGAAAAACCGGAAGCGCGTATCGAAGACAAAAAGTCTGAGACAGACGTAACTTCAACTGAAAGCTAAGTTCGGCAAATATTTGCCGCGCGAGAATTCTCAGGCGGAAGCTGTTTGACCAAATTGGAGTGATTCATGAGTAAACGGTATAGATTTATCATAATTCTGGTGATTGTCGCGGTATGCGCCGTTTTTTTGACGCCTACCGTGCGTTGGTATTTTTTTGTACCCGCGCAGGACAAAATCATCGCGCTCGGCTCGCGGGAACAGATAAAAAACTATGCTTCACGCAAAGCGGCAACGGACCTTGATAGTGTTATTGAAGCGGCCCGTGGCGGCGG
>JAITAE010000171.1 GCA_031284295.1 Spirochaetaceae bacterium | reverse complement strand
CGGCGTATGGTATGAGACTTTGACGCCGGGACGCGGACCGTCCTGTCAAAACGATGCGGCGTAACGGTTACGTTCATTCTACACCCCGCCCCGGCGCGTTGCCAGCGCCGCCATCTGTAATGGAACACACGGGAACGGCCTCCTTTGTCTGCTGTTTCATCACCGGCAAACTCCTTACAAACGTATTATACACCGGCGGCGCCGGCAAAACCAGCGGCGGACGTCAAAACGGTACGGCCTCAATCAGGGCTGCCGTCCGCCGGTGACGAAGGTTCCGCAACGGCCATTTCCATGCCGTCCGCGGCGCTAAGACCGCCGAAACGCCGGCTTTCCGCCTCGTTATCCTCAAGAGCAAGGCCGGCAGCCGCCTTTACCGTTTTGGCGAGCGGCAGGCTGACCAAGCAGGCGGCGGCAATTTCAGCGGCATCCGCGCCGGCAATCGCCGCAAGGCTGCCGTAACGCTTCATTAGCCGCGCCGCCCGCCTTGAACCAACTCCGTCTATAGTTTCAAGCAGCGGGAAGGCCGCCTCTTTTGAACGGAGCTTCTGGTTAAGTCCGGTGGCGAAACGATGCGTCTCATCGCGGACAGCCTGCAGCACCTTCAATGCCTCAGAGCGCCGCGAAAGCCTGACAGGTTCGCGCGCGCCGGGCAGCCAGATTTCCTCGTCCCGCTTGGCAAGCCCGGCAAGCTCGCAGTCAAGCCCAAGTTCCGCAAGAACACCCCGCGCCGCGTTCACCTGACCTATGCCGCCGTCTATCAGTATGAAGTCCGGTAGCTCCCTGCCTTCGCGTATCATGCGGGAGTATCGCCGCCTAACAGCCTCCCGCATCGAGGCAAAGTCGTCAACGATACCTATGACGGAGCGCAGCTTGAAATAACGGTAGTTTTTCTTGTCGGGGACGCCGTTCTTGAACGAAACAAGGCTTGCCACAGGGTGTTTCCCGTCAAGCTGGGCTATGTCAAAACCTTCTATTCGGTCAGGGCGGCCGCGCAGGTTCAGGGCAGCCTTTAACTCGTCAAGCGCCGGTTCCGCCCCGCGTTCCTTGAGCCGCTTCCGCAAATCTTCAAGCGCGTTCTGCCGCGCCAGGGCAAGCGCCGCCTCGTGCCGCTTCTGCCCGCCCCCACCGTCCGCTTCAGGACGGCAGAATTCCGGCGCATAGCCAAAGCGTTCCCTAAAGTAGCGCGTTATGTTAGAAAAGCGCCCCGCCCGCCCCTCATCCTGATTTCCGGGATTGAGACCCTGCCCCGCAGCCTCCAGCCCCCCTGTACCCGGAAATATTTTTACCGGCGGCGGACGATCCTCCGAATAGTAGGACGAAATAAAGGTTTCAAGCGTGTCATCCTCGGCGGCGGCTGAACAGGTACGGTACAGCTCCCTGCCGGTGAGCTTGCCGCCCCTCATCGAAAAGACGCTGAAACTTGTCAATATCCCTTCCGCCGCCCACGCTATGTAATCGCGCCCCGTCTCGTCAAAGTCCACAACTGAGTTCGCCGCGGCAAGGTTTTCGACATCTGTAATCGCGTTCCTGAATAGCGCCGCCTTTTCGAAATTCAGCGCGGCGGCCTCCTCGTGCATTTTCACCCGCAAATCGTGTATCAGCGCCCCGGTTTCTCCGGCAAGAAGTTTCGCCGCCCCCTCCGCGTGAACCCCGTAGGCAGCCTCGTCTATCTTGCCGCAGCAGGGAGCGCCGCAGCGCCCGATGTGAAAGTACATACACGGGTTATCGCGCTTCCTCAGCGTGCGGCACTTCCTAAGCGGAAACAGTTTTTCGATCAGATGGAGCGTCCCGTCAACCGCCTGCACATTTGCAAAGGGCCCAAAGTACCGCGAGCCGTCCTCGATAATATGCCGTGTCCGAAATAGCTTGGGGAAGGTTTCCGCCGTCAGCCTAATCACGGGATAGGACTTCCCGTCCTTCAGGTTTATGTTGTAACGCGGCGAATGTTGTTTTATCAGCGTGTTTTCCAGCAGCAGCGCCTCGTACTCGTTGGAAACGATAATCGTCTCGATAGAACGCGCCCGCTTCATCAGTGTCGCGGTCTTAATGTCCTTCCGCCCGCTAAAGTACGAAGCCAGCCTGTTCCGCAGAGATTTTGCCTTGCCGGTATAGATTATCCGCCCATCGCCGTCGCGCATGATGTAGCAGCCCGGCAGTTCGGGCGCGTCCTTCACGGAGTTTTTTAGCTTCCGGTAATTTTCACCGCGTTCATCGTCATCCATTTTCGTTTTATTATACCCGAATCATCCCGGTATATCCACGCCCTTATCACCCACCAGTGGGTTTAAAGTCCGCTACGCGGTAGCATGCCGACATCACTCTTCATTCTTCATTAGCAAAGGGGGGCGCTGTTTTCCGCGCCGTTCCCGGCACATAGGGGCATCATCGCCGCGCCCCCCTGTCTACATCCCGCGCAAGCGCGGTATTCCGCCACCCCCCCAATCCGCCGCCTGCCCAGCGCCCCCAGGGATTCATGCTCAATTCCCAGGGATTCAACTTCAATTCCCAGGGATTCAAGTTTAAACCCCAGGGATTCAACTTTAAACCCCAGGGATTCAACTTCAATTCCCAGGGATTCAACTTTAAACCCCAGGGATTCAACTTTAAACCCCAGGGATTCAACTTCAATTCCCAGGG
>JAITAE010000147.1 GCA_031284295.1 Spirochaetaceae bacterium | reverse complement strand
CGCTTAGGGCGTTGCGGCTTTGTCCGCGCTGTTTCGGCCTTGGCGGGCGGGGATGAATGGCTTAGAGGGATGACAGAGGGAGGGAGGCCATTCAAAATGCCGCGCATTTTGAATGGCCTGTCATAAAAATTATTCGGCGGGGCTTTCGTCTACGGCGATTACAGTGCCGGGGTCGTCGGAAATTTTAACGGTAAGCAACCCGGCCGCGGTCATGATTATTACCGCCAGCGGCATCATGTAGTTAAAGAACGCCCAGGGCGCGTACTGCAGCACGCCGATTCCAAGCACGCCGGACATATAAACGCCGCAGGTGTTCCACGGCACGAGCGCGCTTGTTACCGTGCCGGCGCTTTCCAGCGCGTTACTAAGCATCTTGGGGTGCAGGCCGCGCTTACGGTACGAAGCGTTGTACATCCGCCCGGGCACTACGATGGAGATGTACTGTTCCGGCATACACGCGTTGCTGCCCAAGCAGGTCAGTATCGTAAGCGTAACGAGGGATGTTACGCCCCTGGCCAGCTTGACAAGCTGGTTCACGATAACTTCGAGCTGTCCCGTGCTTTCCATAATGCCGCCAAACATCATCGCCAGAATCGTCAGCGAGATGGAATACATCATGTTGGTAAGGCCGCCGCTCGTTAAAAGTTCGTCTATCGCCTCAACGCCGGTTTCGCTGACAAAGCCGTTGTAGGCGCAGTCCAGCAGTTCGCCGAAACTGTTGCCCTGTACTATAGCCCCCAGAACTCCGCCGGAAAGGATTCCAAGGAAAATCCCAGGAATGGCGGGCATTTTTAGGGCTATCGAGACTATAACGACTACGGGCGGTATCAGCAGCAGCGGGTTTATGTTGAACGTGTTGCTTAGCCCGTCCGTGATGATCTTGATGTTGCTCATGTCCGTGTTGTCGCCGGCGAAACGGAGGCCCAAAAGCAGGTATATCACGATAACGATTATGTACACCGGCACGGTGGACTTAAGCATAAACTTTACGTGTGTAAACACGTCCGTACCTGCCATCGCGGGGGCCAGATTCGTAGTATCGCTGAGCGGGGACATTTTGTCGCCGAAGTAAGCGCCGCTGATGATGGCGCCTGCCGCCATCGGCAGTGGGATGCCAAGCCCGGACGCCACGCCCATCAGCGCTATACCGATTGTACCCGCAGTGCCCCAGGACGTACCCGTCGCAAGCGATGTTATTGAGCAGGTCAAAAGACTTGCCACCAGGAACAGGGCGGGCGTGATGATTTTTAGTCCGTAGTATATCATCGTCGGCACAACGCCCGATACCAGCCAAACGCCGACAAGCACACCGATGATTGACAGTATTATTACCGCCTGCAACGCCTGATAGATGCCGTCAAACATACCCTTTTCGATATGTTTCCAACTGTAGCCAAGAAGAAGCGCCATCACCGCGGCAAACGCGCTGCCTATCAGCATCGGGATATGAGGATCAACCTCAAATACCGCTATGCCTACCGACATGACAGCGATCAAGACCACGAACGAAAGCAGCGCCTCCCATAACTTTGGCTTGCGCGGTTCACGCGCCTGTTTTTGTTCTTTACCCATTTTGTTCCTCCAAGATTTTTTTATCTGAGTCTAAACCCAAACTTTTTTTCAAAAGCCGCGCCGCGGCTTCTGGATACCGTTTTGAAAGCGCCCCCAACGACGCCATGATGTAATCGTTATCCACAAGAATACCGGCGGTTTCAGGCGGAAACAGCAGAGTCCCGTTTTCATTGTGTTTTGCTATAGCCCGCATGATCTCCACCCGGCGGGGCAGCCGCGTCAGCGCCCCGCCCGTGCCGATTATGTACTTGACCTGGGTCAAATCCTTGCCTTCCGCGATGGTAACGCGGCCCGAAGGCCCGTACAGGTGGCGTATGCGCCCCGCGTGCCGTTCCACGGCCCGCAACACGGCCTCCAGCGTAAGCCTTTCCACGTATTTTACCTCGTTTGCTGTTTCCGGTACAGGCTTGTAGTTTAACGTAACTTCCTCAAGCGGGAAACCCAGTTCCGCTTCCAGCTTTTCCGCGCCGATAAGCGCGGCGACGTTTTTCATATTCACGTAAACGCCAAGGTCTCCTTCCACGGTGCGCTTTGCCTGTGGTTCGGGCGCGGTGGATATGCGTGCAATTTCCTCCGCGCCATCGGTAACGGAATGAAGGTCCGTTGTAGCCCCGCCCACGTCCAGCACGGCAAGGTCGCCGATTTCGTTGTAAAGCAGTTTCGCGCACTCCATCACCGCGCCGGGTGTCGGCACGATTGGGCCGCTCACCATGTCGCGCACATTTTCCATGCCGGGCGCGTGAACGATATGTTCCTCGAAGGCCGCCTGAATAACTTTGCGCGCCGGTTCCACATTCAAATCGTCTATTTTGGGGTACACGTTCTCCACGATGTAGAGCTTTGCGGAACTTCCGTTGAAAATCAGCTTGATTTCTTCGTTGTTGTCGGAGTTCCCCGCGTATATCACGGGGATGGAAAGCCCCAGCGCAACGATTTTTTCGGCGTTACTAAGCGCCGTTTCGCGTTCGCCGTGCTCGACGCCGCCTGCCAGCATTATCAAATTAGGTTTGATTTCTTTAAGCCGTTCCATATCGGAGCGGCGGAGCGGCCCCGCGGTTATCTGATGTATGATAGCGCCCGCGCCCAGCGCGGCTTCCTTCGCGGCCCGCGCCGTCATGTCGTAGACCAGGCCGTGTACAGTCATCTTTAGTCCGCCCGCCGCGCTGGAAGTGGCAAGCATCTCGCCGTACTCGATTGAGGGGACGCCCTTTGCCCTGCAAAGGGCGTCGATCGCGCCCTGTAAGCCCACGCGGACGTCGCCTTGCAGCACGGATGTGGGCGCCTGCCCCTGACCCCAGAATACCGCAGCGCCTGAAACATCCTGAAAAGCGTTTACAAGCGTGGTCGTGGAGCCTATCTCGGCCACAAGGACGTCAACATGCATCATTTATTCCTTTTTTCGCGCCGCTTTTTTATCAAAAAGGTCGCCACGTCAATGCCGTGCGTACCCCTGCCGAAGCCGGCGTCCATGCCCGCCTCCACAGCCAGTTTCGGCGCTACCTGCGTACCGCCGGCCACGATTATCAACCTATCCCTGACGCCTTTTTCCACCGCCAGTTCGTGTATACGCTTCATGTTCTTGTAGTGAATGTCGTCGTGACTGATGATGGTAGACGCGAGTATCGCCTCGGCGTTCATCTCTATCGCCGCGTCCACCAGCTTTTCGACAGGGACCGATGTTCCAAGATGGTTTACCTCGATGCCGAAACGTTCTATGCCGCCGTGCTTTATGTCGATAATCTCGCGCAGGCCGACTGAATGTTCGTCCTCGCCGACAGTGCCGCAGACCACTTTTAGCGGGTGGGCCTTTACGTCGGCGCGAATCTCATCGTCGGACAAAATTTCAGGCAGCGGGGGAATCACAAGTTTGCTCGTATCAACATCGAAGGGCAGCCTGCCCTTAAGCTCGATGCGGACGCCCTCAGCCTCCTGCATCACCTCCAGATTGATAATCTCCGGGTCTTGCAGGTTCATCTTTGCGGCAAACTCAAGCGCCGCGGCCTCAGCTACGCGCTTGCCGGCGGGCAGGAACATATTCACCATCACGATGCCGTCCGCGCTCCACTCCATCTCCGGCTTCAAGAGGCTTGTGTTCCGGTACTTCGCGGTTTCCTCCATCCTGACATTTACATTGTCGCTTGGATCAAGCTCGTCTATGTAAACGATTTTTTCGGGTTTTTCAAACGTGCAGCCACCTATCAGCTTTGACGGATTACCCGCCGCGGACGGATCATACTGGGCAACGTTGTTGTAGCCGTAATGCGCGGTAACAGGCGCGAGATAGTCCTCGTCACGCTGATAAACCGTACCCGCTCCTACACCCGCATCCGACTTGCGGATGATGGCGTCCCCGTTCCGCTCAGGATAGCACCCTGAATCGACAAAGAAACCCTCCTCGACAGCCTTGAAATAACCGCCCGCTTCCAGAATCTCTTCCATGAACAGGCAGGCGCGTTCCTTTATCTCCCGCGCCTTTTCGCGTAAGGGGCCTTCGTTTTTTAGCTCCACCATCTCCATAAGGCCGTCCAGCCCCATGAAAGCCTGCTTTGCCGTATCGCAGGCCTCCACGTTGTATATGTGCCAGGGGACGTTGCGTCCCTCGTCCGGCGTTATAGTTGACTGGATGTCGGAACTCGTCAGTTTGGAAACAAGGATGTTAAGGACATGAGTTACCGTGTTTTCGCGGGCGGACGCTTCCATATACTTGGTGTTCATCTGCGCCCGCATACGGTAATCGCGGCAAAGCTCGCGGAGGGCCACCGCGTAAGGCAGGTCCATAAACACGCAGGGGGCGGGCGGCGCGGTAGGAGGCACGGTAGAAAGGCAAATGTTTGAATTCTTGATCCCCACCTTCGCGGAAAAGAGGCTGTTTATCGAATGTTGTACGATGAGTTCCGGCATAACCTTCCACGCCTCACGCGCCGTGGCGTTTGCGTTGTGAGCGCCATCAATCTGGGCCATGTCCGCCCATGCCATTATCTTTTTCGATTCGCAGGCGTCAACAAACGAGCGTACCATGTTGATGTTACGGTACAACACGTTGTACTGCGGGTCCTGGTGGGCGCCGTTGATACCCTCCTCGGCAAACAGCACCGCCACCTCGGGCCCCGCGACACCGGAAACGTAGGAATGGTAGTTTACCGGGCGGCCAACCTCGTCCTCTATCATGTCCAGCGCCTTCCGCTGGGCGCGAATCTGCTTGCGCGTTATCGGTACGCCGCCTACGCCCTGAGGCGTTCCCTCGATGAGGCCGTCTATGTGGGACTGCCCCGCCGTCCTGATCACCATAATGTGGTCCGCACCGTGCCAAGCCGCCATCCTCATACGGCGTATGTCGTCTTCGAAACGCCCTGACGCTATCTCCGTCGTGATAACCGGCGCCGGCTGCGGGTCTATGTCCCCAAAGTATTTGGCGGACGGCAGCGGCGCATACTTTTTCAACGGCTCACTCGCATCGCTGTAGCTGAAATGCCCCAGCTTTTTGGACGCCGCCGCCTTGCGCCAGGTCCAGCCACGCCGCCTGGGACGGTACTTGTCCAGGTCTTTCAGAATGGCTTCTACGTCTATTTTTTTATCCTGCTGTAGTTTTTCAGTATCCATTTCATTTCCCTCCGGCCCGTTTAAACAGGAGAACGGCCTCGTCCCAGCCTTCACCGTTTGCCAGCATCGCGCCCGCCTCCTTCACGGAAATCTTACGCGCCAGGGCCAGTTTGTACACAACATGCCCCGCGCCTTTTCCCATCAAACCCCTGTCTATGCAGCCGTTCACGATAGCCTTCGTGTCCGGCGACGAAAAACCCATGCGCAACAGCACCGACCTCTCTATGGACGGCGATGTATTCCTGCGCCCAAGTTCCAACAGCGGTTCTACAACCTTACCTGTCAGTTCCCAAAAGTATTTATACAGGTCCTCGTCACTCATACCGGCGAATTTCTTTCGCCGCTCGTTAAAATCATCTTGTCTTTGCATTTCCGCCTCCAGTTAAGCCGGTTCTTTGTTAATCTGCGCAATAACGCTGTTGACAAACGCCGTGTCCCTGCGGGTTTCTTCCGCTAGGAACGCAATATCCGCCTCGCTTGGCTTTTTACCGTAATTTTTTACCGCCGTTTTTATAAGCGAGGCGCGTATATGATCCAGATCTAGCTCCGTCGCCTTTATCAAGGACGGATGTGACGGCAAAATTAGGTTTACGCCGGGCTTTTCATCAGCCGGATCCCCAAAAAACACATCGATACCGTTGGATTTTGCGAAAGAAAGCTGGGGCTGTACGTGTTTTCCCGCCCCCGTGTACTCCGTTTCCTG
>JAITAE010000130.1 GCA_031284295.1 Spirochaetaceae bacterium | reverse complement strand
AGCGGCTCAACTTACGCCGCTTCAGTACAGTCTGTTTTTTACGAGCCGGACGGCGGAAGGCCCTGCGGAAAACCCCTCATACTTCATCTATGACGCGCCTATGCCCTACACCACCGATGGTAACCGAATGGAATTCATGCTCGGTTCATACCCGCCCAACCCGTTAAATATCGAGATAGCCCTGCCCCTCCACCTTGGCGGCGAATTCACGCTAGAAGGGCTTTTCCCCGGCGATGTTACTGTTGTCAAAAGCTTCCCCGTCGAACCCTAAGTAGCACGTTCCCACGCCCTTAAAAAGTCCCAGGCGGCTGGGGAGTCGTCCTTGAGAGTGGCTTGCGGCAATTAAAAATGAAGAATGGGCCGCCGCCAGGCGTATTTAAAAGGCCGCTGGCGGGCATTGACAATATTTTGGGAACTTGTTAGGGCTTCAGAATCATGATGAATAGCGAAACCGGCGAAAAACCCGGTTTCCTGTGCATTGCGCCGGAAATGCGCCAAAACCGTATGAAAATCTTTGTAAAACTGCCGCTCCAGTGCCTACAGTAAACAAAAAAACCCCCCGGGAAAAGGAGGTGATGAAACCCGGGGGGCGAACTGAAGCACAATCATAAATCATGCTCCAGCATATATAGTCAATATACATGCTTATTTTTTTTTAGTCAACCGTTCATTGACGGCTCGCTTGGCAGCCCGGGCGGGGGTTGAGCGCCGTTATCGCGCGGGGGCGGCGCCGCCGCCGCTCAAAGGTTTGTAGCCGGACTACATCCGGGAATAGTTGGGCGCTTCCTGGGTTATCTGAACATCGTGCGCGTGGCTTTCCCTCAGGCCGGCAGCGGTAATTTTTACAAATTTACGGTAACGCTTTAGCTCGGCAATATTTTTACAGCCGCAATATCCCATACCTTTGCGCAGCCCGGCCACCAACTGGTGCAGGAACAGGCGAAGTTCACCCTTGTACGGAACCCGGCCCTCTATACCTTCCGGCGTAGGCTCCTCGTCCTTCGCTATTTGGTAACGGTCTCCGCCGCCGTCCTTTAACGCGCCGATGCTGCCCATTCCTCTGTACTCCTTGTAGATGCGGCCATCAAAAATGATTTCGCTGCCGGGCGATTCTTTCAGGCCGGCAAACAGGCTGCCTATCATCACCGTATCCGCGCCGGCGCCTATCGCCTTCGTTATGTCGCCGGAAAACTTTATCCCGCCGTCCGCGATAACGGGGATGTTGTCCTTTGCCGCCTCCTCCGCGCAGTCACAGACGGCGGTAAACTGGGGTACGCCGATGCCGGCCACAATGCGTGTCGTGCAGATAGAACCCGGCCCCATGCCTACCTTTACCGCGTCCGTCCCGGCGTCGATCAGGCGGCGCGCGCCATCCTTTGTAGCTACGTTTCCGCTGATTACCGGTACGTCAAACTTCTTTTTTATCCCGCTTACGGCGAGGGCCACATTTTTCGTGTCCCCGTGGGCGGTATCGACAACGACAAAGTCAACGTGCGCATTCTTTAACAGCGGGATACGAATTTCATAGTCCAGCGGGGAAACCGCCGCGCCGACAATAAGCCTCCCCGTGCCGTCCATCGCGGCATCTGGATGCTGCGCGTGTTTTTCCATGTCTTTTACCGTAATAAGGCCGGTCAGACGGTTTTCGCTGTCAACTACGGGCAACTTTTCGATGCGGTTCTGGTCAAATTTCATGCGGGCGCTCTCCGGCGACGGGGACCCCTGCTCGGTAATAAGTTCCCGCGTCATCACCTCGGCAACCGGCAGCGTATCGTTACCGCAAAAACGAAGATCCCTACTTGTTATTATCCCGACAAGGCGCCTGTCTTTGTCCAAAACAGGCATTCCAGACACATTACAGCGGCGCATAATCTCTTTTACATCGCCGACTTCCGCGTCCACCCCCACCGTTACCGGCGTTTCTATCACCCAGTTAAGATAGCGTTTAACCGTAGCGACCTGCCTCGCCTGTTCCTCCGGGCTCAAGTTGTGGTGTATGACCCCCGCGCCGCCTTCAAGCGCTATAGCTATCGCGAGCTTTTCTTCGGTTACGGTATCCATCGCCGCCGACACCACCGGCACATTCAACTCCAAACCGGCGCAAAGCCGTGTTTTTACGTCACAGTCCCTGGGCAAAATTTCCGAATACCCGGGTAACAGCAACACATCATCGTAAGAGTAGGCTTCAACAAACATATAACATTGTACCCCGCCTGCGGCCTTGCAAGCAAGGGCGCTTCGGTACGTCAGGCGCGATTAATAGTAAAATCGCTGGTGTCCGTACATCACCACTATAGGCATTAACTTTGAAACCCCCTATCATGAGACTGTAAAATTATGAAAAATACTTCACTGTTTACGCTTCTTTGCGGATTTTTTACCCTGATGCCGGTCGCATACAGCCATCCACAAACAAACGAATCGGGCCAAACAATCACTGAATTTGCTATTTCCGGGCTTACAAGGACAAAACCGCATATAGTGGAGGCGGCCCTGGCGCCGTTCATGGGATGCGTGGCGGATACGGTGGATATAAACTCAGTCTATGCCGCCTTGCTGGATACCGGCATCCTTGAGCCGCTTGCGGTCGAAATACGGGACGCGGAAAACGATGACGGAAAGACGCTCGTTGTCAGTGTGCGTGAAAAATGGTCCGTATTCCCGATCCCGATTCTTTTCGCGGCGGAGGAGGATGTGAGCGGCGGTGTTTTTTTTGTTGACACAAATGCGTTTGGTCTAAATGATAAATTTTTTTCGGGCGGGATGTACGGCATAGACGGCTGGATGCTTGTATCCGGTTACGTTCATTCGGGCAGGAAGGGGCTGCCCGGCTGGAGCCTGTCAGGTTCGTTCGCGCAGTCCGAGAGGAAGGACTCCAACCAGAACGGCGAGGATGTGCGGCGTTTTGCGCTGGACTCAGGCAGCGTCTCGGCGGGGCTTTCATACAATTTCGCCGGAATGCCGCTGAGCGCGGGTCTGCGCTTTTCGTACAGGCAGATCAACCTGAAAGAGAGCGAGTCCCCGCTGCGTGAGCCGGAGACGGGCGCGCGCGCCTTTGGCTCTAGCGCCGGTTTGTCCATGAGGAGGAGCCGCTGGGACGGTTTCTTGCTTTCGGAAGATAGCCTTTCGGCGGATTACGGCTTTACGGCGGGGCTTGAAGGCTTTTCATTCCATGAACTGAGCCTGCGGGGAACATACCAGAAGTCCATGCTGCCGGGCTTCAGGATCAAGCTGCATACCGGCCTTCTGTACCAGCCTGATGTTCCCGCGCTGTTTGAATCCTCCCCGCACGCGGCGCAGGTGAACATCCTGCCGGAATCCTTCAAGGCCCGCCACTACGCCGGCGCGTCTTTCGCGCTGGAAAAGTACCTTTTCAAGATGAGCGCGGGGACTGTGTCCGCTATGGCGGCCTATCAAGCCGTATTTTCCGATGGGCCGGTACTGGGAAGGCGTTTCGATCACGGCGCCGCGGCTTCCGTCGTTTTTTACCTGAGCAAGCTGGCGATCCCTGCCGTTGGGCTGGGCTTTGCCTACAATGTCCCGGCTGAACATTTTCTGTTCGCCTTCAGTTTGGGAATGAGTTTCTAGTATCCAGACATCATTCAAACAGTGAGTTTAGTTTTGGAATTTGGCCCGCTCGCCGCTATAATAACGCCGCACGGCGCCGCGCCGTGCGGCGTTATCCCGCTTCTATCCCTTGCGCGGATATTCTTGTCCTGAATAGTATCTCCGCACGGGAAAACCGGTATTTACAATCGTGTCGGAATACTAGGAACCATCGTAGTGCCCGCCTTTTCCCCGGTGGATTCCAGTGTCAAGCGCTGGAATGACAACAGGGGGGGGGGCCTCCTTTTCCGGGCAGTCAGTTTTTTCCGTCGAAAAAAAACCATCCTTCCAGTTAAAACGGCTTGAGCCGCTTAGTGGGTACGCGGTGGCTACCGATTTCATTACGGCCCTGTAATCCGCCTTGCGCAGGGTGGGGCCGCTGAAATCAACTATAAAGCGCTTAAAGCCAGAATGTTTCAGAAACGGAATCTTGTCAACTATGGAAAACGCCCTGACGGGCATCACGTATGACGCATCATCTTCACATACGAGCTTGAAAAGCTCTCCGCGCTTGTCCGAAAATTCACT
>JAITAE010000091.1 GCA_031284295.1 Spirochaetaceae bacterium | reverse complement strand
CGGCACAGCTCAAGCGCGAACTGAACTACATTTTCAAAATTGTTGCCGTCAAGCCGCGCGGCGGTATCTTCCGGGCTGTTTAACATAAGCCAGGTCTGCGGGATATGAGCCGCGCCGCGCCGCCGCCGATACTCTCCGCAAATAAGCGCGTTGATGTACAGTTCATTTCTGCGGACGATGGCGGAAAAATCCGCCGCCTCTTTTGAAGGCAGCACCGTTATTGTCTGCGCCGCGATGCCTGCCCGTAAAAAGCCGGCGTCGTCCGAAAACGGCGTCGGCAGCAGCAAAAAGCGTCCGGCAAGCCTGTTTTTTGCCGCGGCTATCGCTCTAAGCTGGAGTATTCTCAGGCGGTTTTTAAGCGACGCCACCTCGCCGCTATGAAAATTCTTTAACAGGCAGCCCGCCGTTTTGGAAATAATCAGCGTATCGCCCCGCCCGCAGGCGTCAAAAATAAAAAAACCCCCGGACTCAAGCCCTGCCCTGCCCAAGCCCTGCGCGAGCAGGTACGAGCCCTGCGACTTTAACCCTTCGCCGTTCATCAATTCTTCTTTGTCGGTAAAGATGATGAGCCATTCCCCCGCGGCGCGTCCACGCAGACGGATCGCGGCTTCTATCAGCATAAAAACGGCCGCCCCGTTATCGTTGGCTCCGGGGCTGTCCGGCGTTCTGTCGTAATGCGCGGCAAGCACGGTCGGCAATTTTTTTCCCCCCGCCCCGGGCGTGTAAGACGATGACGCGACAAAAATATGCCTCTTCCCCGCAATATTCACGATAGAATAAGGCAGTTTCAGTTCCTCAAACAGGGACATAAGCACTTCAAACCTGTCGTTCTTTATATCAATGAAATCGTTAAAACGGTGGTAAGGCGGGGATGGCCTGGCGGAATTGATTGTTCCCTCCCTTGGGACGGACATCCACGCTACCGTTCACGGTAAATGATACGTCCGCGGCTTAAATCGTAGGGAGACAGCGCGATTTTTACATGATCACCGGGCACAATCCTGATGTAGTGTTTGCGCATCTTGCCGGAAAGATGCGCAAGTATCAAGTGCCCGTTCTGGTTGTCCAGTTCCACCCTGAACATGGTGTTTGGTAAGGCTTCTTTTACAATGCCTTCAACTTCTATAGCTTCTTCTTTTGCCATGCTTAAATCTAATACTTTTCAAAAAGCACTGTCAATTGGTACAAAGCGGCTTCAACCCCGCATACAAGGGCAATGAAGCGAACAAAAACGGTCTTAATCAAGAGCTTGTACGCGGCATTCCAATTCAGGTGAGAAAATCTACAAAAATCCAATAATTCATTGATACTGTTACGTCGATACTGTTACGTCATATTTCGAGTTCATATTGTGCGAATAGCCGCTCGCGGCGACCGGCTATTCGCGGATAAGTCGCTTCGCAGTTTATCTTTTGGAGTTTACGCGAAGCGTAACTCCCAAGCTCAGCGCTCAATCGTTGAGCCAGCCACAAGGCAGCGTTTTAAAAATTTTAGAAGTTACTTTTACCGTCCCAAACAGGGACCGCAGCCTGTTGAATCTGCCACGAATTAGCATAAATCACTCATTCTTAAGTATTTTGAGGGCATGGAGCGCGAGAAAATAGAGGAACTGTCTGAGTATTATTGCAAGTGGAAGAGGATCCCAGGATGGTAAATAGACTTGAATGGCTAGTATCCAGGCATCATTCAAACTGTGGATTTAGTTTTGGAATTTGGCCCGCTCGCCGCTACGCGGCGACCGGGCTATCCGCTACAATGAACCTCCCCACCCTTCAGGGTGGGGTATCTTGTAAGCGTTGCATTGTTTACGAGGTTCGTTCTGTAAGGAAATTATTTAACTGTGGGGATTTGCATAGCAAATCCGTCTACTACCATTTTTTGTTGGCGTTGCCAATTCTCTCTCGCCCTAAAGGGCGGGGTATTAGACTCCACTGCGAATAACGCCGCCAGGCGCGGCCGCGCCATGCGGCGTTATTCCGCTTCTATCCCTTGCGCGGATATTCGTGTCCTGAATAGGATCCCCGTACGGGAAAACCGGTATTTACAATCTTGTCGGGATACTAATTCGTTGACCGCCGGTAAAATGTACGGTACACTGGTTACACCGCTCTTGTGGGTGGGCGAATTCTTTTATTAAAGAGGTATTTATGTCAGGTATTGCGTTAATTATCGCGTTTGTTATCGCCATTGTGGTGATGATACTGGCTATTTCAAAGCTCAAAATCCATCCGTTTCTGTCGATTATGGCGGTATCGCTGCTTTTGGGACTGGCGGCGGGAATTCCGCTGGTGAACATTAGCGGTAAGGACGGCTCTGTAATTCAGGGAATTACAAACGTTATCGGCGCGGGTTTTTCAGGGACATTTACCAGTATAGGCATTGTGATTATACTCGGCGCGTTGATTGGAAGCGTGCTCGAAGCGACAGGCGCGGCGTTCAAGCTGGCGGATATGGTGATAAAACTGGTCAGCCATAAACGTCCGGTGTTGGCGATACAGTTAATGGGCTGGGTTGTGTCTATTCCCGTATTCTGCGATTCGGGCTTTGTTATCCTTGACCCTATCCGCAAAGCTCTCGTCAAGCGGACAAAAGTAAGCAGCGTGGCGATGACCGTAGCCCTATCTTCCGGCCTATACGCCTCACACGTATTTATCCCGCCCACGCCCGGCCCGATAGCCGCCGCCAACACGCTCGGCGTTGGTAACAACTTGCTGTTGGTAATGGGATTGGGCGCGCTGGTTTCAATACCGGCCCTGATTGGCGCGATTCTTTACGCCTCCTATATCGGCAAAAAAGTAAAATCCGTCGAAGACACAGAAAATGACGAAACCGCCAAAAGTTATGACGATATTGTCGCAAGTTATGGAAAACTCCCCGGAGCTTTTATCTCGCTTGCCCCAATTATCGTACCGATTTTGTTGATGGCTTTGGGATCAATCGCTTCGATGGCAAAATGGCAGGGCGCGCTTTTTCAGGTATGTTCTTTTTTGGGAACGCCGGTAATGGCGCTTGCCATAGGCGTTATTTTTGCGGCGCTTCAGCTTGCCGTGTCGAAAAAAACGAACAAATTTTATGAGATAACCAACGAAACGCTCAAAGTTGTAGGTCCAATCCTATTCATTACGGCAGCCGGCGGCGTTCTGGGCCGTGTAATAGCGGTCTCGGGTATGGTTTCCTATATCACTTCAAATTCAGGGATTCTGGAAAGCGTAGGTATTTTCTTCCCGTTCCTGCTTTCCGCGATTCTGAAGTCTGCCCAGGGCTCTTCGACAGTGGCCATTACGACAAGCGCCGGCATCGTGGCGCCGCTTTTAGGCGGTCTCGGTCTGGAAAGCCCCGCCCGCGTCGCCCTCACCGTCATGGCGATAGGCGCCGGCGCGATGACGGTTTCCCACGCCAACGATTCCTACTTTTGGGTTGTAACCAATTTTGGCCGGATGACGCCGGATCAAGGCTACAAGACGCAAACTGTCGTTACATTGATAGAAGGTCTTTGCGCTATGGCGGGAATTTTCATACTGTCTCTATTCCTATAAATGTGCTTACTATACGCGATATGAAAAAAATACTGCTGGTTCCAGATTCGTTTAAGGGAACAATGTCATCGCTTGAGATTTGCGCGATTATGGAGGAACGCGTCCGGGCATACTACCCGGATGCGGAAATCATCAAAATACCGGCTGCTGACGGCGGTGAAGGCAGCGTTGACGCCTTCCTAACGGCCTGCGGCGGCGAAAAAGTAACCCTCGCGTCGAAGGGCCCATATTTCGAAGATATACAGAGTTTTTACGGCCTGTTGGACGGCGGAAGGACGGCCGTCATCGAGATGGCGGCGTGCGCGGGGCTTCCGCTGGCCGGCGGCGTTCTCCGCCCGGACAAAACCACGACTTACGGCGCCGGGCTGCTGATGCTGGACGCCGCGCGGCGTGGCTGCAAAAAAATAATCGTCGGGCTGGGCGGCAGCGCCACAAATGATTTTGGGGCGGGAGCCGCCGCCGCGGCCGGTATCCGCTTTATTGACAGCTCTGGTAAAGAATTTACGCCGACAGGCGGTAGTTTGTCCAACATAAGCCGTATCGACAAAAGCGGCATGGACGCCGCGTTGAAGGCTGTCGAAATCGTAGCTATGTGCGACATTGACAACCCGCTCTACGGTAAAAATGGAGCGGCCTATGTTTTCGGCCCGCAGAAAGGGGCCGGCGTGGAAATGGTCAAATTTCTTGACGATCAGCTAAGGGTGGCGGCGGAAGCCGTAAAGCGGGATCTGGGGCAGGATATTGCCGCGATACCGGGCGCCGGGGCAGCGGGAGGCATGGGCGGCGGTATGATGGCGTTTTTTGGGGCGCGGCTCGAAATGGGCATAGAAACGGTTCTTGATACGGCCAGTTTCGACAGCCTTGTCAAAGACGCCGATCTGGTTTTTACCGGCGAGGGAAAAATCGATACTCAAAGTCTGCGCGGCAAGGTGGTAATCGGCACGGCGCGGCGCGCAAAAAAACACGGCGTTCCTGTTATTGCCATAGTTGGCGACATAGGCGATAACATCGAAGCGGCCTATGATGAGGGTCTGAGCGCTATATTCAGCATTAACCGTGTAGGCCTTCCGTTTGAAAAAAACCGCCTTCGCTGTAAAAGCGATATGCGGCTGACCATTGACAATCTGATGCGGTTCATTCAAGGCGCTCCGGTTTATCAGGGCCGCGTTTAAAACTAGGGAATCACTGATTTATTAATAAGGGGGGCGCTATTTCCATGCCGTTACCGGCATATAACCGCCTGCCTGTCGCGCCCCCCTACGGGCGCACACGGTTGCGCCCTACCCCCCAGTCAGGGGCATCATTTAATCAGCGTTACCCTATGCGTTTATCCTGAATACGCGCCGGCAGGGCCGCTTGAATATGGGCGTCCATAGTTGTAAAATGTTGTGTATCAAGGCCTTGACCCGCTATCGCGCATGAATGGCCGCCATAGTTGTAAAACGTTGAATAGTGTTGTCCGTCATCTTCGGACGGAAGCGTTTAAAATTTGCAAGACGATGAATCGTATTGCAAAACAAGTTTATGTTAATACCGCCGAATATGGAGTAATTTGTTTGATTACCGCGGTATCAATTTGTAAAATGTAGGATACTGATGACAGATATAAAATTGGTTTCAAACCGTAATAATGCGGAAGCATCTTTGTCCGCTGATAAAATGGATAAGACTAAGCCTGCCGGAAGCGCTGCTCCCCCTGCCGCGGTCAAAGCTCAGGCGGCTCAACAGTCTGCTTCAAAGTATGGTATTCAGACTCTTCACCATAATTCGGCTCCCGCCGCTCCCAAGCAGGCGGCGGTACCGCCTGCGCAAAACCAACTGCGGCAGCAGCTTCAGATTAAGTCCATGGCCCCGTTTCATTCCAGTATATTTCCTGTGCTGTGTATTAATAATCAATTTAAAATCATATATGCAAATCCATCGAGCCGAAAATTCTTTACAGGCTTTTTTTCCCTTGACGGAAATCTGTTTTTTGATGTTTTTGGCAAGTACTTCCAGATTGAAGATGTTAAAGCCATACGCGCTGCGATACTGCAGGGCGTAAACGGCTTTTCATGGCGCGGCATAGCTCATATAAAATCGCGTGAACATCCAACAGTTTTTACCCGTGTATACATATTCCCGGCTCAAATGGATATCAAAGAACCGCTTGATTTTACCGTTATGTTTGATGATGTTACTGATGAAAACAAGCGTCTTCTCCGCAGTATTTTCATGAGTCTGCTTGAGGCCTCAAAATTGAAAGACAACGATACCGGTAAGCATATAAGCCGCGTGAATTATTA
>JAITAE010000085.1 GCA_031284295.1 Spirochaetaceae bacterium | reverse complement strand
GTAGACGAAAGGGATTGAAAGGGAGCGATGTTGATATCGAATGTATATTCAAGTCTTTTGGGGACTTCGATGTACTGAAAAATGTCACCCTTGACATTAAAAAAGGCGAATTTTTTTCGCTGTTGGGGCCTTCGGGCTGTGGCAAGACTACGTTGCTTCGCATCATAGCCGGTTTTGAGAGCCCGGACGAGGGGAGCCTGAAAATTGACGGCGCCAATGTGCTGCCGCTGCCGCCCAACCGCAGGCAGGTAAACACGATATTTCAGAACTACGCGCTGTTTCCGCATCTTACGGTGTTTGAAAATGTCGCGTTTCCGTTGCGCATAAAACACGCGCCGGCGGATGAACTCAATGAAAAGGTCAACAGTTATCTGAAACTCGTGCAGCTTGAGGGGCACGCCAAAAAGAAGCCAAACCAGCTTTCAGGCGGTCAGAAACAGCGTGTGGCTATAGCCCGCGCCCTTATCAAAGAACCCCGCGTGCTGTTGCTTGACGAGCCGCTTTCCGCCCTCGACGCAAAATTGCGCCAGCACATGCTTATAGAACTGGACGAGATCCACGACAAGATAGGTATCACCTTTATTTACGTTACGCACGACCAGCAGGAAGCGCTTTCCGTATCCGACCGCATAGCCGTGCTTGATCAGGGAAATGTGCTGCAAGTCGGTACGCCGCACGAGATTTACGAGCAGCCGGCTACCGGCTTTGTCGCCCGCTTCATCGGTGAAACCAACCTTTTTGACGGCAAGGTTGTCAGTGCCGAAATGATTGACACGCCACGGCCTGAATACATGGCCGAACTGGATATTCCTGCCCTGGGCATGGTAAAGGTTACCACGGACGATCGCGTTGAAGTTGGCCAGGTTGTAAGCTTTACCGTCCGCCCCGAAAAAATCGTTATTTCCACGGAAAAGCCGGTAACAAAGCGCGAGGACATAAATATGCTTCAGGGTGTAGTTGACGAGCCTATATACTCAGGCTTTCAAACAAAATACTACATCAAAACATGCGTAGAAAGCGGTGAAGGGGCAGTTATACGGGTGATAAAACAGCACGCCCGTTACTCGGATGAGGGGCCGGACATAGTATGGCGTGACAAGGTGTACCTGTCCTGGAGCGCCAACGATGGCTACATCGTCGGCATAAATGCCGGCGATGTAGCCTCCGCCGATGCCAGGGGTGGCGGCGCATGAAGGCCGCAAAGCAGCCCGGCGTCCGCGCGGCGCTGTTAAAACGGAACTTGGGAATTGTCTATTCAGGCCCGATGACGGTCTGGGCCAGCGTTTTTTTCCTCGCGCCGCTGTTGATAATCGTGGTTTACAGCTTCCTAAAGAAGGGGCTGTACGGCGGCGTAACACCCGATTTTAGCTTTGACGCGTACATCGCTTTAAAAAATCCGAATATTGCGGTAATTGCCGTTAAAACACTGCTTATTTCGCTTGGCTCAACCGCGATAACCATACTGATCGCGCTGCCTTGCGGCTATTTTATGGCCCGCAGCAAGTATCAGACCCTGTTTTTGATGCTGATCATCATACCTTTTTGGACAAATTTCCTTATTCGTGTCTATGCCTGGATGAACATCCTTGGAAATAACGGTTTTTTGAACGAATTTTTGATACAGTCCGGCCTGATCAAAAACTATATTCACTTCCTGTATAACCAAAATACAGTCGTTTTGGTGCTGGTATACATGTATCTGCCATACGCGATACTGCCGCTGTACTCGTCAATCGACAAATTCGATTTTTCGCTGCTCGAGGCGGCGCGGGATCTTGGCGCTACCACTTTGCAGGCCATGTTCAAGGTGCTGCTTCCCAATGTACGAAGCGGCATATACACAGCGTTCCTGTTCACGTTCATCCCGATATTCGGCGCCTATGCCGTGCCGCTGCTAGTCGGCGGCAAGAACTCGTATATGCTGGGCAATGTTATCGCCGATCAGCTTACCAAGTCGCGCAACTGGCCGCTCGCTTCCGCCATATCGATGGTGCTGACACTTGTAACGACGGCGGGGGTAATATCCATGCTGAGTCTGCAAAAACGGGACGAAAGACGGCTCGGCAAGTCCAAAGGAGGGAAAAATTGAACGGCAGGGGCATCGTCAGCGCAACAATAACCAAATTACGCGGCAACAAACCGCGTGGAGAAGCGAACCGGCACGCCCGGCGCGCGACACGCAGGTCATTCTCGTTCTCGCAAACCATTTTTATCTGTACGCTCGTATTCCTGTTCCTGCCGCTCTTTGTGCTGATTCTTTACTCGTTCAACTCGTCAAAAAGCATGAACTGGACGGGTTTTTCCTTTATCTGGTACGAACAGCTATTCGTCAATTCACGGAACCTTTGGCGGGCTTTCTGGAATAGTATGCTGATAGCGTCAACTTCCGCCGCCACCGCGACGGTTCTGGGGACGCTGGGCGCAATCGGCGTCAACTGGTACCGTTTCCGCATGAGATCGTACACACAGATAGTCTCGTTTTTGCCTATGGTTCTGCCGGAAATTATCATCGGCGTATCGCTGTCCGTCTTTTTTTCCGGCGTAGGCATGAGGCTAGGCCTTCTTACGATCTTCATCGCCCATACGACGTTCAACCTGCCTTTCGTTTTCCTTATGGTAATGGCGCGCCTTGACGAATTCGATTTTTCGATAATAGAGGCCGCGGCGGACCTCGGGGCAACGGAACGCCAAACCCTTACGAAGGTTACGATACCGATCTGTATGCCCGGCATCGTGTCGGGTTTTCTTACGGCGATAACGATTTCCCTGGAAGATTTTGTTATCACCTATTTTGTAGCGGGTCCCGGCTCGTCAACGTTGCCGCTTTACATATATTCGGCGATACGCTTTGGCATATCGCCCGTGATAAACGCCCTTTCCGTCGTGATGATACTTGGCACCGTGCTGCTGACTTACCTGCTCCGCAATTTCCTTAAATACATCGCCGCCAAATGATCCTCCGCGCGGCAAGCGCGCAAACAAGCTTTTTTGTGTGGGGTAGGGGGTATTAAACCAGACTTTGCGAATAAGCCCAAACGAGTGTTTGCCCGGGCTTCGGATTTTGTGGTAATTGAGGGAAGGGGAGGAGATATTTATGTCACATATAATTTTTACGGAACATACGGAATGTCAGTATTGTTACAAATGCATAAGCAGGTGTCCGATAAAAGCCATACGTTTCAAGAATAACCAGGCGGACATAATACAAAAACTATGTGTTCTTTGCGGAAACTGCATAAAATGCTGTCCAAGTACGGCAAGGCGCACACGGCCTGATGTAGAAAATGTGAAAACACTGATAAAAAATGGCGGCAGGGTGATAGTTTCTCTGGCGCCGTCATTTGTTTCCGAGTTTTGCGGCATAAAACCCGGACAGCTTGTTGCGGCTTTTAAAAAACTTGGCTTCCATGCCGTCTCCGAAACGGCGATAGGAGCGGATTTAATTTCCCGTGATATAGCGAACAGTATAAAAAACGCGCGAGGAAAAAACGCCGGACAAAAACTTTTTTTATCGTCAGCCTGCCCCGCCGTCGTGCTGTACATAAAACGTTACGCGCCGTCATTTGTCCAATACATGAACGACAGAGCCTCGCCGCTGCTTGCCCACGCCTTGATGCTCAGAAAACTGTATGGCAAAAACATCTTTGTAGTATTCGCGGGGCCCTGCGCGGCAAAGAAACGGGAAGCCGATCAGTTGAAAGAGATAAGCGCCGCGCTTACTTTTAACGAACTCAGGCAATGGCTTGATGAAGAAAATATTATCCCCGAAGGGATAAAAGATTCGGACGGCGAAAAATTTGTCCCGCACAACGCGGGAAAAGGTATTTTATACCCGCTGGAAAGCGGAATGTTCAGCAGCATAGACGGCTGCCTGCGGGAAAGTGGAATTACAGATGTTTCGTATTTAAACGTTTCAGGTATCGGCAATGTCGCGGGATTTTTGAACGAAAAAATAGACACGGCGAATTTTAAATATCCATTGTTTGTACAACTGCTTGCCTGTCAGGGCGGCTGCATAAACGGGCCCGGTGTGACGCAGCCCCCAAATGCCGCCGCAAGGATCGAAAAACTTCTGTCTTACGCAAAAGACGCGGAAAATTGTCTAATTGGTGAAGCCGCCTACGGAAAAATAAAATTCACGGGAACAATTACTGCAAAAGAAATTCCGCCTGTCCAGTATTCAAGCAGCGAAATACGGGTCGCCCTTGCTTCAATTGAAAAATTCGGCGTTGAGGATTATATAAACTGTTCAATGTGCGGTTACGACGGCTGCGTATCGTTTGCAAAAGCCCTGATTGACAAACGCGCGGAAAAGACGATGTGTTCCATGTATTTGAGGAGTATCGCGCAGCGTAAGGCAAACGCGCTGATAAATACAACGCCAAGCGGCGTTGTCATCGTTGACAAGGATTTGAATATTATTGAATGTAACAAGAATTTTGCGCGTATGCTGGGAAAAGAGGAAGTAGAATTGTACGAATTGGCGGATCAGTTCAAAGGACTCAAACTGGGCAAGTTCGTCAGCTTTACCGGATACTTTGAAGAAGCGCTGGAAGGAAATACGTCGGACAGTTTTAACCATGATATACGTGTCGATAAAAAAATACTGCATCTTACCACTTATGTAATTGAAAAAGGCGAGGTTGTAGCGGGTACGCTGGACGATATTACGCGGCCCGCGAGCCTCAGAAGAAATACCGTTATGCGCGCGCGTAATATAATCGAAAAAAATGTAGAGGCCGTTCAAAAAATCGCGTTTTTGCTCGGCGAGAATGCGGCGGAAACAGAAGCTATTTTGAATTCGATAATCGAATCACATACTGTCGAAGAGAACAAAAAATGACCGATTTTTTTTCAAGAAACGTCGTGTTTGTAGAAGTGGACTACTTTAACATTCCCAAAGAAGGGCAAACCGCGCCAGGCGATGTGTTTCTTTCAGAAACCGGCGTGAAAGGGAGGCGTGTAATCGCGGCGCTTTCCGACGGGCTTGGCAGCGGGATTAAGGCAAATGTTTTGGCCTCCCTAACCGCGAAGATGATCATTAAATTCGTTTTGCTTGACATACCGCCGCGCCGCGCTGCGGAATTAATTGTAAATTCACTTCCTGTCAACAGTGAAAGCTCGCTCAGTTATGCCGCTTTTACGTTGATAGATATTGGTAAAGACTTTTCCGTAAATATAATTGAATACGATAATCCTCCTGTTATTGTAATGCGTGACGGAAATATTCCCGATCTGAAAAAACAAAAGATTCCGATACAAAGAAAAAATAAAAAAACAGGCCCTCAAAATGAAACTGTCTGCATTTCAAATTTTTCCGCGCGTTTCGGCGACAGAATAATATTTTTTTCCGATGGCGTTACGCAGGCCGGAATCGGCCCTGACGGAAAATATCCGCGCGGTTTTGGCGTTGCGAATGTAAAGGACTTTGTAAAAAAAACCATTTCCGCGCAGCCGGATATCAGTGCGCGTGACCTTTCCCAAAATATTGTGGAACGGGCGTATATATGTGACAATGGCCGCGCGTATGATGATATAAGCTGCGCGGTAGCTTATTTCAGGCATCCGCGTGATTTGCTTGTTGTCAGCGGCCCGCCCTACAATCCTGAAAGGGACAACGAGGTGGCGGAAATATTTACCGGTTTTCACGGTAAAAAAATAATTTCCGGCGGAACAACGGCCCAGATTGTTTCCCGCCTCCTGAACAGAGAAATTACCCCGGTCAGGCAGAAATATCACCGTTACTCAAACGATGACGGCGGTAAAATCCGCGTACCGCCAGAGTCCGCCATGGAGGGTGCGGATTTGGTCTGCGAGGGAATCATCACTCTTGGCGCCGTGTCAGAGATGCTGCTTGACGCAAGTATGGACAGACGGGGCGAATCCGCCGCGTCCAAAATGATAGAGCTTTTTATAAACAGTGACAGGATACTATTCCTTGTCGGTACGCGCGTCAACGAATTTCATCAGGACCCAACAATGCCGGTGGAACTTGAAATAAGGCGAAATGTTGTAAAGAAAATAGCGTCCACGCTGGAAGAAAGATACTTAAAACAGGTGGTCATCAGGT
>JAITAE010000044.1 GCA_031284295.1 Spirochaetaceae bacterium | reverse complement strand
ATAAGGCTTCCGGTATTTCCAATGCCGTTTATCAAGTTTAATTTTATTTCTTCATGGATAAATCTTTCATTAGACTTGTTCGATAACCCGGTTGGTTATCTCACAGTCTTGCAGTTTTTCAGGCTAAAAGTCTTACAAAACTGCGTTTTTTAATGGAAGTTGTTCGGAAACTGAAGTTTCCAAACAACTCTAATAAATAAAGGAGATAGGAATAATGGCAGAAAAGGCAAAAAATATAGATGAATATATTGCAAGTTTTGATATAGAAATACAAAAGACCTTAAATGAACTAAGGAATTTTATAAAGACAGAAGTGCCTGAAGCCACTGAAAAAATATCTTATGGGATGCCTACATTTTACTTAAAGGGTAACCTGGTTCATTTTGCCGCATTTAAGGATCATTATGGCTTTTTCCCTAATCCATCCGGGATTGATGAGTTTGAAGAGGAACTTAATACTTATCGTAGCGGAAAGGGAACTCTCCGTTTTCCTTTTAACAAACGAATACCTTGGGATATATTAAAGAAAGTTATTCAATATAGGGTGGCAGAGAACTTAAAGAAAGCAAATGACAAAATAAGTAAAACAAAAAATGCCGCAATCAGGACCGGTTATGCCGATATAACAGGCTTAGTTCATGACCGAGAACAGGCTTGAGCCGCATTTGTAGATAGGCTGTAGCGTTGGGTGGTGGGGTGGGGTGGGGTGGGGTGGCTTTCCACTGTCAACAAGCTAACAGAATGAGATACTCATTACATTTCTCAACAGTTCGATTTGTGATTGTGGTGGAAATGGGGTTTTTCAAGTACGCTTTCCTCCTTACTTCCCGGTTCAACTATAGGGAAACAAGCCGCCATCTCATTTCTCGCACCAGTTCACATATAAACATAGGAGTGAATGGCTCACTGCCCCCCAAAAAAAATTGCGAGGACGATACCCTACAGCTTTGTGGCGATGTTGCCGGTTTTTTTCTGTGATAGCAATCCGCTAAATACGTCCTCTAATGATCCGGCGAATCCATAACACTATCCCGAATATTATTTAGAGACGATTGGGTCGGAGTTTTACGGCGGCTGGTTAATTATTGAAATAACCGGTTTTGTACCGCTGGATGATGAATAATCCTATTTTGTTAAGACAACGATGGCCGCCTCATATATGGCGCAGCCATCACCGCTTTATTCGCAAAGTCTGCAAATATTTGGTATTAAACCAAACGGTATTATAAATTTCCTTACCCGATTGAGGAATAACCGCGCAACGGTTATTCTCATAGTTTGCGCGTAGTGCAAACCCGGTCTCCGTTCAAACCAAGACAACGAACGCTTTAAGATACTGCGTCGCAAAATTTGTGCGCTTGCCGTGCGGAGGCTCATCAACGCTTTCCCGCAAGTATTTTCTAAAGTATATGCATATTTTACCGAAAATTAAAGGGGGTGTATTTTAATCCCCATAAAGTAACTTTTGAAATACGGCAAGGATTGCAATGAAGTCAAGGAAGATTTACAGGCAAACGGCAGGCAATTTTTTTAATTACGGCGGGCAGTTTTGGGATAAAAACCGTAAGCTGAACGCTATAATTAATAATCCAAAATTATTGTTGTACGCCTGCGTTGGCGCGTTACTGATACTGGCGGTGGCTTTAAGCTTTTCGATAACTGAGTCTTTATTTGGTCCGCCGCGCAAAGATTCGTATATAGGTGATTTTTTTGTTGATTCTTACGGCATACTGTCTTTTATAATTCCACTTTATCTGCTGTACGCGGCCGTGATACTGATCGATAAAAGATACAGGCCCTCGCGCATATTTATTTTGTACTGTGTTGTTTTTCCGTTTATGACACTGGCGATAGGATTCTCTTTTTTGCGTAATTATAATTATTTTGCGGGGCGCATCAAATTTTTTTCGGTCCTTGGAAAGACAGGTTTTGGTTTTGTTATAGTGTGCCTGACGGCGCTGGAAAGCGCTGTAATCGCCGCCCTGTCAAACATCCTGTTTCCACCCCCGCCTGTCAGACATCCACACGGCGTGGGCACGGCCAATGCCGGACGGCCCGCCCCATTTAAAGCCGAAATTAAATTGTTGAGCGAACCTGCTAAAAAAGAACCGCTTAACATTGTACATGAAGCGTATACAAAAGCGTTTGAAGAATTGCAGTCTCTGGAAGACGCGAACCACAGCGCCATAGACTCCGCATTTGAAAATCTTGAACCCAATTTGGAAATACTTAACACAAAATTAAGAAATTTGGGCAACGGCATGAATGATGTAGACGCAAAACTTGTCAGGCTGGATACGAATTTAGACACGCTTAAATCGGAACTTTCTTTGGCGGAAGGTATAGGCGCCGATAATAGCGCCTATGTTTTTGACGAAGATCCTGACACGGCTGTTGAAACGCTGGCGGTTTTGGAAGATGACGTTGTTGAGGCGCCGGAAACAGCGGAGGAAGATGACGCGGTCGAGGAATTGTACGAACCGGTGGAACTGGGCAAAGAATATAGCAGCGCCTATGACTTTGAAAAAATAATTGGTCGTACAGAAGCGGAAGCCGCGATAAAAACCGAGGAAGTTATTAAAAAAAAAATTTATGGCGGGATGAATCAAGGCAAGTGCGCAAGCATCAACGGAACCTACGGGGTACCAGTTGAGGGTATACTAAAAGAGTATGCGGACGACAAATACTGGGTAATAGACGACGCGACCTACGCCGCCGCCGCTATACTGAAAGAAACGCTGAATGAGTTTAAAATACAGGCTGAAGTTACCGGTATCCGCAAAGGGCCTGTTATAACAATGTTTGAAATACTGCCGTCACCCGGGGTAAAACTTTCTAAAATCGTTAATTTACAGGATAACATCGCGCTACGGCTGGCCGCGGCGTCCGTGCGTATTGTTGCGCCAATACCGGGCAAACACGCTGTAGGAATAGAAATACCTAACAAGAACCGCAACATCGTGTCGTTCCGTGAAATCATCGAGGCGGAACTTGCGCGCGTGGGAAAGAAGCCTGAAATTCCGGTCGTGCTGGGCAAAGACATTACAGGCGAGTCGGTAACGGTAGACCTTGCCACAATGCCGCATCTGTTGATAGCGGGCGCTACAGGCTCAGGAAAATCGGTATGTGTCAATACGATGATTCTGTCGATTCTGTACCAGTGCAGGCCCGCACAATGCCGCCTGATACTGATTGACCCCAAAATTGTAGAGCTTAAACTGTACAACGACATTCCGCATCTTTTAACACCGGTAATTACAGAACCAAAGCGCGCGTTTCAAGCGTTGCAGTACTGCATTTACGAGATGGAACGCCGTTACGCCTGCCTCGATTCTATGGGTGTACGCGACATCAAAACATACAACAAGCGCATAAAAGAAAAAAAAATTGCGACGGACCATATCCCGTATATCGTTATCGTTATTGATGAGTTTGCCGATTTGATGGCGACAACCGGCAAGGAACTTGAATCGACGGTGGCCCGTCTTGCCGCAATGAGCCGCGCGGTGGGAATTCACCTTGTACTTGCAACGCAGCGGCCTTCGATCGACGTGATTACCGGTTTGATAAAGTCCAACATACCAAGCCGTATCGCGTTCATGGTCGCAAGCATGATGGACAGCCGTATCATCATAGACACGCCCGGCGCCGAAAAACTCCTGGGCAAGGGCGATATGCTGTACTCAGGCATTGTTGACCCGTTCCCAGTCAGGATGCAGGGCGCCTTCGTTTCGGAAGATGAGGTAGAAGCGGTGGTAGCTCACGTGAAAACTCTAGGTGAACCGGACTACATCGATGAAGAAATATTTTTTGATGATGACGAAGACGCGGCGCGGAATGTTTACGAGGAAGGCGATGATCCGCTGTACGACAAGGCGCTGGAAATCGTAGTACAGCAGGGCAAGGCGAGCGCAAGCTACATACAGCGCCGCCTGAAAATAGGCTACAACCGCGCCGCTCGTCTTGTGGAAGAGATGGAACACCGCGGCGTTGTCGGCCCCGCGCAAGGTTCAAAGCCCCGCGAGTTGCTGCGCGCTTAGTAGATAACGTTATCGATGAAAGCCGGGAGAGTAGGGGCGGCCTTTCATTAAAGTCCGGCCGTGCCGATTTGGATAAAACCGGGCAGTTTTCGCTCCTCCGAGGTGTAAAATGTCCGGATGGGTATACGGCACTTGAGTATATCGCCGGGTTTGGTGAGACATTTCCCTTTCAACCTCGCGGCATCTTTGTTTTTTTAGCATCTCGTCTTTCGCGCGGAGTCCTGTACCGTGAATTTATACGGATATTTGAAAGAAAACAGACATAGGATAGATTACGCGGGATACTGGGGGAAGGGCTGATGGCATGGGGTAGGCCGATATAAGGCGGGAACAAAACGGTTATGCAAAAAGCTGATGAAGCAAACCGAAATGAGGAGGGAACCGGCCCGCGCCCGGTATATGCTGTCTTTGAGTGCCAAATGGGAAAGCCGCCGTTGGTATGACGTTTGCTGTATTACCTGAAGGCCCCCCCCCCCCCAAGGACGACTCCCAGCCGCCTGCTGCTCAGGCAGACAGTGGCCTTTATCGGGGCTACACCGCGCCGCCTTATCGTACAAACACGCTCCGCGTGCATTATCGGGTGTCCTCATTGCCGCCGCAAACCATCTCTCAAGGACAACTAGACAGCCGCCTGGCGGCGCCTGCGGCGGCTTCCCCTATTTGACATTTCCCTGTTTCCTCAAGGAGCATTATATGGATTTTTCAAGACAAAGAAGAGCCCGGCCCGCGTATGGACGCTGGTATTGGGCGCTTTACTGCTGGGGGGAGGGGGGAGGGGGGATAGCCCTGCTGTCATCCTGCGACGCGATGAGAGCGATGATGGGTGAGTCGCCGCCTGACTATGAGCAAACCGGTAGCGACCAAAAAAAGCTGGCAGCCAATCCGGCGAGGATAGCGATTCGCAGCCGCTGACGTCCGAGTCGGAGTTTGGCTGGGCGGATTTGCTAAGCGCGATACAAGCCGCCTGCGCGGACGGTGATGGGGATGCGTCTAACGATAAGACTGTGGCTCTGGACCTTTCGGCAACGAAGCTGGCGACATCGGACAACGGCGTGTTTGACCCGCGAAACCCTGCCGACGGCAAGCCCTACATTACGAAACGCGTCCTGCCTACTGCGGCCACAGCAATAGACAAGGGTGCCGGTGCCGGTAGTGTTTACGCGACTTTCGCGGGATTTACGGGACTCGCGGAAGTTTCCGCCGCCGGGAAGATAGACATCGACAACTACACCTTCTACGGTTGCGGCGCTCTGACCACGGCGGACTTCCGCGCGGTGGGAAGTATCGGCCATGCGCCCTTCTCCTCTTGCAGGGCGTTGATCGAGCTGTATCTTCCCGCAGCCCCGCCGCAGCTGACCGTTTTCCCCCTCCCAAAGCTGTTTGACAGCACCGGAGGCAGCGCCCGACTGACCATCTATGTGCCTGACGCGGACGCGGTGACTGCCTACGGGGATAAGTGGGGCCAAATAACCTATGTATACGCCGCCAATGGCAACCACAAGCCGGTTGTATTCGCGGTTAAGAGTAACTAGAGGATTAAATCTGATAATCGGCGCGGGGAGGCCGCGCAGTAAGGAGTGTATTATGAACTATTTCAAAGCAAAGAAGCGCACCGTTATCGGGGTATTCGCGGCCCTATTATCAATAGGGGCTGCCCTGCTTACATCGTGCGACGCGATGATGGGTGAGTCGCTGCCTGACTATGAGCAAACCGGCAGCGACCAAAAAAAAGGCGGCGGCCAATCCGGCGAGGATAGCGATTCGCAGCCGCCCGCGCCTGCGCAGCCACCCGGCCTTACGACGCTCGGCCTTACGACGCTCGCGGAGGTTGAAGCGGCCATCGTGAAAGGCCCTGCCTACCCCGTCCCGCTCTACATCGACGCGAATCCTGCGTTTACCTGGGCACAGTTGCTAAGCGCGATAGGAACCGCCGGTAAGACCGTGGCTCTGGACCTTTCGGCAACGACGCTGGCGGTAACGCTGAAGGCGGACGGCAGTGGTGTGTTCGACTCGCGAAACCCTGTCGGCGGCAAGCCCTACAATACCGGCGAGCCCTACATTACGAAACTCATCCTGCCTGATGCGGCCACGGCAATAGCCCAGGGCGTCACCGGCAAAGATAAGAATACGGACTCGACTTTCGCGAGATTTACGGGACTCGTGGAAGTTTCCGCCGACAAGGTGACAATCATCAACCCATACGCCTTCGACAGCTGCCCGGCGCTGGAGAAAGCGTCCTTCCTCGCGGTAACCAGCATCGGCCAACAAGCCTTTGAAGAATGCCCGGCGCTGGCCGAGCTGTATCTTCCCGCGGACCCGCCTGCTTTGCCTGTTGAGGGCGGGGGCACAAGCCGGCTATTTCAAATCGAATCATCCGACAACAGCAGCGGCACGCTGACCATCTATGTAGACGGGGCCGCGGACGCGGTGGACAACTACAAGTGGGAGTGGGAAGTCGACGAGGATACGCCCGCGACCAGCACGGACATATACGGCGGCGGCGGTCACAATGCGGTTAATATCGTGCCGCTTAGGTGAACTAGCGTAATAATGAACGGCGCGGGCAAGGCCTGCACGTTCCACGCCGCGTAACAGGGAACAGGTAGCGGAAAACCCTCCGGGGTAATAGTAAAATCCCCGGGGGTAATGAAAAAAACCGGAAGGGCTAACGGCGGAACCCTCCGGGTTCCGGCAGTAAGGAGGCAGTTATGGCAGATTGGATACGGACCGGGAGCAGGACCTGGCGGATTTATGCGAAAAGTGGAAGGCCGTCCTATCGGATTCCGCGCAGCTTACCGCCTACGGCTGGGAGCAGGCGGAAGTAACGGCGGTGTTGGCGGCCATCGACGCCTTCCTGGCCGCCCGCGCCGCTTACGAGGCCGACGATTCCTCGGCAAAGCGGCTGGTCAAGAACGAGGCAAAGGATGAGGCGATCGACGCCATGCGCGACTTCGCCAATACCAGCGTCCGGCACAACAAGAAGATCCCCGACAGCGTGAAGTTGTCGCTGGACGTTCGCCTATGGGACACCACGCCATACATTTTTTATAAACGGATGCCCCTTTTGCGCGCCGAAACAGCCGGCCTCGATGTTTTCCGCTCCGGTGATTTTCGTAGGCAAGCATAATACCGGAGTCCAGCAGTTCGTCAAACGGCTTCACCGCCTCAATATCAGTATCGAGGTAGGCGCCACCCATCGTATACACGGCGTAGAGCCCGACATCGAAAGCCTGTTTTACCCAGAGAACACTGTCGATATTAAAACGGTTTGTGTCCCACAGTACAAATTCGTAAGCACAGAGTTTTTCTTTCCATGTTTCGGCGCAGCGCCTGTATGTTTCCGGCAGCGCGTCGTCCGAAAGCCAGCAGTAGTGAATTATTTTTGGTATCATATTCACTTACCCGTAAACAGCCTATCCATGGAAGCTGGACTTTTCAAGGCGGGCGGGCGCATGAAAGCCGTAGTAACCGGATTAAGGAGGCTGATTATAAAGTAAGGGGGCGCTGTTTTCCATGCCGTTCGGCACATAGGGGCCTAATCGTCGCGCCCCCCTGTCTACATCCCGCGCAAGCGCGGTATTCCGCCCCCCCCCAGCCGCCGCCGGCCAACACGCTACCCCCCATCCGCCGCACAACCCGCCGCAACGTTCTTATAACCGGACATAATTTCTTTATAACCGGACACAAAATCTTTATAACCGGACATAATTTCTTTACAGTTGACTGGGAGGTTTTTCTAGTGCACTGGGAGGTTTTTCTAGTGCACTGGAATAGCGGGGCAGGGACTTAAGGGTCCGGTCGTGTGGTGGATTAAACAGGGAAAAAACTATAGAGTATGAATATGCATATATCTGAGGTAATGACTACCCTCACTATACAGATAGGGATAATTCTGTTTGCCGTGCGTGCGGGCAGGCGGATAGTACGATATTTTGGGATACCGTCAGTTTTGGGGGAACTTATAGCGGGTATCGTGATAGGCCCGTTCGCGTTGGGCTGCATACCGCTGCCCGGCTTTCCGAATGGGCTTTTTTTTGTAAAAGAACTTGCCGGAAATATGGCAGTAAGCCCTGAACTGTACGCGTTTTCTACGATAGGCTCCTTAATACTGTTGTTTTCCTCCGGGCTTGAAACCAACCTGGGGCTTTTTTTGCGTTATTCGTTGGCTGGTGGAATAGTTGGGATTGGCGGGGTACTGGTATCCTTCACATCCGGTGTCGCGGCGGGGGTATTTCTTTTGGGATATTCCGTCACGGATCCGGTCTGCCTGTTTTTGGGGGTAATGTCGACGGCAACTTCCGTCGGGATTACGGCCCGCATACTGTCAGACCAAAAGAAGATGGACTCGCCGGAGGGCGTAACGATACTGGCGGCGGCGGTTTTTGACGATGTGCTGGGTATCATCATTCTCGCGGTAGTTTTGGGTTTTACAACGCTGCTGGTTGACGAGAGTGGGTCGTTCAACGCGGTCAGTATAATACGGATAGCGGGAAAAGTTTTTGGGATTTGGCTTGGGTTTACCGTTCTGGGGCTAGTCTTTTCCAAAAAGATCGCCGCGTTTCTTAAAATATTCAAACAAAGTTATGATTTTTCTATACTTTCGCTCGGCCTGGCGCTGATACTTTCCGGCATTTTCGAGTCATACGGCCTGGCAATGATCATCGGCGCGTATGTGATGGGGCTTTCACTCTCGAAAACAGATATTGCCGCGCTGATTCAGGAGCGGCTGCACGGGCTTTACGAATTTTTTGTGCCGGTTTTCTTTGCCGTGATGGGCATGATGGTAAATGTGAAGGATATTTTTTCAAGAGATGTACTTATCTTTGGAGCGATCTATTCCGTTGTGGCGATACTGTCAAAAGTTATAGGCTGCGGCGGGCCGGCCATGCTGTTGGGGTTTAACATAAAGGGCGCGCTGCGTATAGGCGCCGGTATGGTACCGCGCGGCGAGGTGGCTTTGATAATAGCGGGTATCGGCGTGTCGTGGGGAGTGCTGAGTGAACGGCTTTTTTCAATCATAATTTTGATGACGCTGGTTACTACGCTGGTGGCCCCGCCGCTGCTCAATGTAGCGCTCAAGATACCGGGGTCCGGGGCAAAAAAAGACGGCATGGGGGAGGACTCGGCCTCCGCAAGCTGGGAATTTTATTCAGACGCTATCGCCAGCATCGTAATGGATACCCTGCTCAACAACCTAAAGGCGGAAGGCTTTTTTGTTCAAATGCTGAATATAGACGAAGGTATCTCGCAGGCGCGTAAAGGTGACATCGTGCTGTCGATAACGGAGTCTGAAAATACCGTCCGTATCGAGACATCCGGGCCTAACATGAATTTTGTAAAAACGGCGGTGTACGAGGCTATAATCGAACTTCATTTCACCGTTGTGAAACTTAAAAACCTGTCGTACACGGATGTACTGAAAAAAGAATTGTCCGGTATGGACGGCGCGATTCCGGGCGGCGTACTGGACCTTATTCAAACCAGTTGCATCGTTATGGAACTGAAAGGCGAGACCAAAGAGGATGTGATAGCGGAGTTGGTACAGCATCTTGCCTACAAGGGAAAGCTGGATGACTACGACCTCGTACTGTATGACGTATTGCAGCGTGAACATATAGTGAGTACCGGTATGGAACGCGGTATTGCTATACCGCACGCAAAAACCGAAGGCGTAAAAGAAACCACCGTGGCCATAGGCATCAAAAAAAGCGGCGTGGATTTTGGCTCTGTGGACAGCGAAAAGACGCACATAGTGATACTTACCGTTTCCCCGCTAAAAAAGCATGACCGGCATCTACAGTTTCTTTCCGCGATAAACACGATTTTTAGGGATAAAGACATTATAGAGCAGGTACTAAACGCAAAGACCCCCACCGGGATCGTGGAAATGTTACACAGGCAGGAATGTTGAGATAGATTCGCCTGGGGTACACCCGGAAATCACGTATTAAAAAGAGTTATGAAAAATCCCAACCCTAAGGTTTGGTGGGGTAATTCTACAAAAACCGTTTGACATTTATCATAGACATAGACGCAAAAAATCCCGATTTATGGGCGTGCTTTCGCAATTTGCAGATAGGCTTGCATCGCGGGATTTTTTTTGAAGTGCGAATTTTAAGGCGAAAAAACTTCGTAAGGAGTCAGGTAGTCTAAAACCTTGCGTGGTCGATTATTGATTTTGGCAACGATCCTGTCAAGCTGTTTTTGTGTAAGGCTGTCAAACGGTATTTTTTTAGGCAGGTACTGCCTGATAAGTCCGTTGGTGTGTTCGTTAAGCCCGCCTTCCCACGAGCGGTACGGATGCGCAAAATAGATGTCGATTGCGAGGGCTTGTGATAGGCTCTGATGCCCCGCGAATTCCTTGCCGTTGTCCACCGTCAGGGTGTTCCGCATAGTCGCGGGTATTGAACTGAAGGCGCGAACGGCGGCCTTGTTCAATGTCACCGACCTCTTGTCCGCCGTTACTTTTGCCAACAGAAACTTTGTTTTTTGGTCGACAAACGTGGCTATATAGGTCTTTTTGCCGGCGCTTTCAATGGCATCTCCCTCCCAATCACCGATACGGCACTTCCAGTCAACGATTTTCGGAAGTTCTTCGATGGAAACTCGTCCGATTATCTGTCCACGCCGGTCTTTTACCACGTTTCGTTTGCGCGGTTTCGCCGGAAATGTTCTTTCAGCGAAGGCTCTTTCGCCGTTTCCATGTATAAATTAGTGTAGACCGTCGATGTCGACACCTGTTTTCCCTTCCGGTCAGGGTATAGTACCCTCAATCGGTTTGAAATCTGATCCGGGGAAAGGTCTTGTTTGAACAATGTCGTAATTTCCCTCATGAGCGCGTGGTCGTCCATTCTGGGGCTTGGCTTGTTATCCAACCGCCTTTGTTCACTTGCCGCCTGAGCCTCGTTGCCGGTATATACTCCGCCTGACC